>CAKRTY010000213.1 GCA_934402125.1 uncultured Anaerosacchariphilus sp.
CGCCTTCCGGGCGCAAGCAGGTAATATCCCCTTATAGGGGGAGAACATGCCACCCGCTAAGCGGGTGGTCATGACTCGATTTACAGGAATTTTCATCGAGATTTCCTATTTCATAAAAGCAAGTAATTAATATATCAGAAAATTCAAAAAGCTACAAAAATAGTGAAAAAATATTATGAAAATCAAAGGAAATGTGATACAATAACTGCATAAACCAAACATAAAAGGGGGCATTTTATGGAAACAAGGATGTTTAAGGTGTATGCAAAGGCAGATTCGGCCGTAGCGCTGAAGGTGATTCCGGGTCATTTCGCCACAAACCATTCCCACATCAATTATTACATCGATTTGACCACACTGAAGGCGCGTCAGAATGAAGCCCAGGCGGCAGCGAGGCTGCTGGCCTATTATTCCAATTACAGTATTGTGGACACCATCGTATGTCTGGATGGTTGCGAGGTGATTGGAGCATATCTGGCAGAGGAGCTGACCAAAGCCGGAGTCCGTTCCATCAATGAGCACAAGACCATCTATATCGCGACGCCGGAGTACCATACGGGAGGCCAGCTGATTTTCCGTGATAATATGCAGATGATGGTTCGGGATAAGAATATCCTGTTGCTGCTGGCTACAGCCACCACCGGAAAAACCCTGAATCAGAGCATTGAGTGTATCGAATATTACGGCGGCAAAATCAGTGCCATCAACGCGATTTTCAGCGCGGTAGATAAGGCGCATTCCATTCCGGTCAACGCCATTTTTACCCGGAAGGATATGCCGGATTATCAGACCTACAGCTTCCGTGACTGCCCCCTGTGCCAGAAGCAGGAGAAGGTAGACGCCATTGTCAATACCTTCGGTTACAGCAGACTTTAAAGAAGATAAAATAAAACGTCGGACGAGTTCGGAACGGTAAAAAAAGCATTCCGCTTGTCCGACGTTATTTTTTGACTATTTTGTCCAGAAATTAACAAAAAACCCGAAAATGTACCTCAGAAAGAACAAGAAACATGCATAAAATCCATTGATTTCGGCAAAAATTCATGTTAAAATTTTAACAGATTAGGAAAGGGCTAATCTGAAAATGCTGCAGACTATATAACAGATACAGGAGGAAATACAATGACAGAGAACATGGCATGGGAAGGCTTCCGTGGACGATTCTGGAAAGAGGAGGTCAATGTAAGAGACTTTATCCAGAAAAATTATCGTCCCTATGAAGGTGATGAGAGATTTCTGGCAGGACCAACGGCAGCCACAGAGGAACTTTGGGGAGAGTTGCAGAAGCTTCAAAAAGAGGAGCGCGCCAAAGGCGGCGTTCTTGATATGGAGACGGAGGTGGTATCCGGAATTACCGCTTATCCGGCAGCGTATATCGTAGAAGGGAAAAAGGAGCTTGAAAAGGTTGTGGGACTTCAGACGGATAAGCCGCTGAAACGCGCGTTTATGCCCTATGGCGGTATCAAGATGGCGGAGCAGGCCTGCACAACTTATGGGTACGAGCCTTCCGAAAAGCTTCATGAGATTTTTACAAAATATCATAAGACACACAATCAGGCGGTGTTTGATGTATATACGCCGGAGATGAAGAGAGCCCGTCATAATAAAATTATCACCGGACTTCCGGACAGCTACGGACGCGGACGTATTGTGGGCGATTATCGCAGAGTAGCATTATATGGAATCGATTTCCTGATTGCGAAGAAGGAAGAAGATTTTGCCAACTGCGGCGACGGCACGATGTTTGACGACGTGATCCGTCAGCGGGAGGAGCTGGCAGAACAGATTCGTTCCCTGAAGGAAATGAAGGAGATGGCGGCTTCCTACGGTTTTGATATTTCCGGACCGGCAAAGAATGCGAGAGAGGCAGTACAGTGGCTATATTTTGGTTACCTGGCGGCAATCCGCACCCAGAACGGAGCGGCCATGAGCGTGGGCCGCGTGTCCACATTCCTGGACATCTATCTGGAACGGGATCTGGAAAATGGAACGCTGACGGAGGCAGAGGCACAGGAGCTGGTGGACCATTTCGTTATGAAATGCCGTATGGTAAAATTTGCCAGAGTTCCTTCCTATAACCAGCTGTTCTCCGGAGATCCGGTATGGGCGACCCTGGAGGTAGCGGGCATGAGTATGGACGGACGTTCCATGGTAACGAAGACAGATTACCGTTTCCTTCATACACTGGAGAATATGGGACCCAGCCCGGAGCCGAACCTGACGGTGCTCTATTCCTCACGCCTTCCGAGGGCATTCAAGGAGTATGCTGCGGCAATCTCCGTACGGACCAGCTCTATCCAGTATGAAAATGACGATGTGATGATGCCGGTATGGGGAGACGACTATTCGATCTGCTGCTGTGTATCCGCAACGCAGACAGGAAAGGAAATGCAGTTCTTTGGAGCCCGGGCGAATCTGGCAAAGTGTCTGCTTTACGCGCTGAACGGCGGCCGGGATGCCAAGACCCGGGAGCAGGTGGGACCGGAGTATACGCCCTATGTGGGAGAATATCTGGAGTATGACGAGGTTATCCGCAAGTACGATAAGATGATGGACTGGCTGGCTCGCCTTTATGTGAATACACTGAACGCGATCCAGTATATGCATGACAAATACTATTACGAGGCGGCTGAAATGGCGCTGATAGACACGGAAGTGCGTCGTACCTTTGCCACCGGAATTGCAGGCTTCTCCCATGTGGTAGATTCCCTGAGCGCTATCCGCTATGCCCGGGTAAAGGCTGTCCGGGATGAAGAGGGCATGATCGTGGACTATGAGGTGGAGGGAGATTTCCCGCGTTATGGAAATGATGACGACCGTGCCGACGATATTGCCGTATGGCTGCTGAAGACCTTCCTGGAGAAGATTAAGAAGTGCCATACCTATCGGAATTCGGAGGCTACTACCTCAATTCTGACCATCACCTCCAATGTGGTGTACGGAAAGGCTACCGGCAATATGCCGGACGGACGCCGGGCAGGCGAGCCGCTGGCGCCGGGCGCAAACCCCAGCTATGGAGCGGAGCAGAATGGACTTCTGGCGTCCCTGAATTCTGTGGCGAAGCTGCCTTATGAATACGCGCTGGACGGTATCTCCAATACCCAGACCATCAATCCGGGCGCCCTTGGCCACAGTGAAGAGGAGCAGAAGAAAAATCTGACAGCGGTTCTGGACGGCTATTTCGATCAGGGAGCGCACCATCTGAATGTAAATGTGTTCGGAAGAGAAAAGCTCATAGACGCCATGGAACACCCGGAGAAGGAAGAATACGCCAATTTCACGATCCGTGTTTCCGGTTATGCAGTGAAGTTTATCGATCTGACCCGGGAACAGCAGATGGACGTCATAGCGAGAACCTGCCATGACCACATGTAGAGTACATTCCCTGGAAAGCTTCGGGGCCGCCGATGGTCCGGGAGTGAGATATGTGATCTTCCTTCAGGGCTGCCGGATGCGCTGTCAGTTCTGTCATAATCCCGATACCTGGGAGGAAATTGCCGGAACGGTCTATACGGCCGAGGAGCTACTCTCAAGGGCACTTCGTTACCGAAATTACTGGGGCAGTCAGGGAGGCATCACCGTCAGCGGCGGAGAACCTTTGCTGCAAATGGATTTCCTGCTGGAGTTTTTCACCCTGGCAAAGAAAAAAGGCATTCATACCGTCCTTGATACGGCAGGAC
>CAKRTY010000214.1 GCA_934402125.1 uncultured Anaerosacchariphilus sp.
CAGATTATCATCGACATGGGTACGGCTACCACCGTCTCTGTCATCAACCGGGATAAGGCCTATATCGGAAAAATGATTCTGCCCGGCGTGGCCGTATCTCTGAATGCCCTGTCCGGGAAGGCGGCCCAGCTGCCCTATATTTCTCTGGAGAAGCCGAAGAAGCTCATCGGAAGCAATACGGTGGACTCCATGAAAAGCGGCATTCTCTATGGAAATGCCGGAGCCCTGGACGGTCTGATCGACCGGATCAACGAGGAGCTTGGAACCACCTGTACGGTGGTCGCCACCGGAGGTCTGGCAGGCGTCATCGCGCCCCTGTGCCGGCACCACATGATCCTGGACGATGATCTGCTGCTGAAGGGGCTGCTGATTCTATACTACAAAAATTGCTCAAACTAAAGATATTGTTGCAACAAAATGCGGACAGATTTTCCAATATCCAGATGTCCGCCTTTTCGAGACACCGGTATGAATGGAACGGACTTGAGTCCGAGCCAGGCATACCGGTGTAACGAGAAACGGGCGAACATGGGATATGGAAAACTGCCCGCATTGTTGCTGTAACACACTTTCCTGTCTATGGCTTTCGTAATATCACCGATGTGCCAAGATCGTTCATCTCGTAGCCTGCGTCCAGGTATCTCTGCATCAGCTCCGGCTTTTCCCGCATGCTCTCCTCATAATCTGTACAATACACCACCGTGGGCGTCTTCCGGGGAAAGAAAAACTGATAGACGTCATACAGGGAATCGTAAAACTCGCCCCAGCAGGTATAATTGGCTACTGCCGCGTCCGTGCAGAGGTACGCCCAGGGCTCCATATTCATAACCAGCAGGACGTCCTGCTCTGTCAGCTGCAGAGACTCCAGCTCCCGCACGCGTTCCGAATGAAATTCTGCCATGCCGGAGGTCGTATAAAGGCCTTTGGCGGGACCGTCCGTCACCTTTTCGGTCAGCTCAGACAGCGGCGCTTCATTGTAAAAAAATGTAATTCTTAAATCTCCTGAAATTCCCAGTTGAAGCATTAGAAGCAGCGCAGCGCAGACCGCCGCCCCGCGGCCCCATTTTCCAAAGGCTTCCCTCTGCTCCTGAATGAACTGTGCCAGAAACAGCGCACTGACGGAGCTGCTGAGCACGTAACAGGAGGTAATGCAGAGAATTCCCGTATCCGAAGCGAAATGGGAGCACAGGGAATAGAGGACTCCCGGCACAAACCACAGTCCGAGATACCGATAGTCTTTCTTCTTCAGCAGACGGAAGCACAGAAGTCCTGTCAGGGACAGAGGCACCATGCAGAAGTTTGTCGGCACCCGCTGCTGTAAAAAACCGTGATACCAGAGATAGAAGCCCGCCAGCGCCGCCACCGGAAGCACATAAATAAACGCGTGTTCCCGGCACTTCCGATCCAGACAGGAAAGCAGCAGCGCCCCTCCAGTTGCCCAGAAGAGATACCGGTATTCCGGATATAATTTTCCGAAATAAGAGGTAAATTTCCGCATCCACTGCCCCGCGTTCTGCTCATAGCCGGGAATATGGAAATTATAAGAAAATGTCAGCCGCAGCTCTCCCAAGGACGCTCTCTGAAACAGTATCAGACAGAAAATCAGAAATACCGCGAAGGCTCCAACGCTCATCCAGAAGAAGGAAACCAGAGGCTTCTTTTCCCGTCCCGCAACCGCCCGCAGTATCTGAACCGCGCCATACAGGAGATACAGTGCCAGGGCAAAGGGATTGGCCAGAATACAGAAGGCGGCGCAGATACCGCACAGCAGCGGATCTCTCACCGGATGCTTTTCATCTTGCGTACATAGTATACAGAAAGACAGCAGGGCAAAGCCGATTCCCAGCGTATTGTAGGACAGGGCCGCAATGTTAAAGGGCGTGAAAAGCAGATAAACCAGGCTCACCAGAAGCGCGCCCCTTTCCCGCTTCCGAAGCCGCAGATACACAAAGCAGGCCACTGCCGTCTGAAAAATCACATACAGAATCCGCAGGTACAGGATCACGCCTTCATTGGTGCCCTGCACCAGCCGGAACAGCGCATAAAACGGATATACCGGGATCATGGACATCAGATGCATCTGCCAGTCCTGCACCAGATATACGTCCCCCCGATACAGCCGGTAAAGACAGTCCGCGTAATACATTTCATCATTATAATTCACGCCGTAAAATGCCCGCCAGATAAAAACCAGGCCCAGAAGCGCCAGCAGAACCACCGGGGCGTACGCGGCGTATTTTGATTTCTTCATGAATGTGTTTCCTCCCTTAAAGCTTGCCATATTATAACAAAAAAAGAGCTTGAAGTAAACCCGGACGCCCCCTATAATAAAACTCATATTATAGAAAAAGAGGTACTGAATTTGCATCCGTTTTTCACCTGTCTTTTAACCGCGGGACTGACCGTTTCCTCCCTGGGCGCTCCGGCTCTGACCGACGGCAGCGTGCTGGGCTTCTGGGGAGACAGCATTACCCATGCGGAATACTCGGAAATCAATTACACACATGTTTTATATAATTATTATGTAACCCATATGCCGGATACGAAGCTGGAGCTCCGCAATCTGGGCGTGGGAGGCGCACGGCTGACCCACGCCCTGGATCTGTATCAGGTGGATCCGGCTGCCCGTGGCCTGACGGGCGCCGTGGTAGAATACGGAATCAACGATCTGCAAAAATACCTGTACGAGGATCCGGATCTGTATCAGGAAGGAAGCGACGCCCGGGAAGAAAATCTGGTGGATTACCAGGCCAACCTGGAGGCCTTCCTGCATACCCTGGAGCAGGGCGGCGTCCCCACCGAGCACATCGCCATCGCTACCCTCCCTGTTCCGGACGGGCTCCGTTTTGGGACGGACGATGAGGACTACCAGGCTAAAAATGAAGCCCGCGCCCGGGTAGAAGAAGGCTTTGCCCGTATCTCTGATGTTATCCGTGATACTGCGGCAGAGGAACAGGTTCACCTGCTGGAGCTGCAAAACCCCTTAAAGGAACTGGCCGCTTCTCTTTCTGAAGAACAGAAAACTTCCGATATTATGCTGGAGGATTTGCTTCACCTGAATACTGCGGGACAAATCTATCTGGCTTATCTCATTCTAGAAGAGCAAGGCGCTCTGACGGAGGTTTCACAGGTAGATATTCAGAAGGGAAGTCTCCTTTCCTCCGACGCGGAAGTGTCCCATTTACATAATAAGGACGATTATCTGTATTATGATTACCGGGCGGACCGTCTTCCCATGGGCGTTTCCCACGAATACTTTGAAGCCGACGAGACCCTGCATATTCTGGATCGGATAAACCGGGAAATGATCCGGGTTTCTGATCTGAATCCGGACGCAACCTATGATCTCTATATGGACGGCCGGGTTCTTGGCAGCTACACCGGCTCCGATTTTGCTTCCGGCGTCAATATCGCCAATCTCCGGGAGAATCCGACCCAGGAATACGCCCGGGCCATTGAGCAGCTGAACCGGGGCAGACGGGCCGAAGAGCTCTCTTACCGTAAGCTTGTGCAGAATTATACCGACTGCGGCTCCGGCACCGTCACCGCCGAAGATATCGCTGCCGGATACGCAGACTGGCAGCCAAAGGACGCCGAATACCGGGAGGCTATGTAC
>CAKRTY010000215.1 GCA_934402125.1 uncultured Anaerosacchariphilus sp.
GCCTTACTGTGTTTTATTTATATCGTAAAGAAATACCCGATTCTACATCTGAAAAAAGAAAATTTTACGTTTTCACTACACGCCTGTGGACGTCTGCTGGCTCTGGGTATTCCCATGGCTCTGCAATTTTCCATAACAGCCATCGGAACCATTATTGTACAGGGCGCAGTCAATGTGTACGGGGAAACCTATATGGCGGGCTTTTCGGCAGGCGGAAAGCTGCAAAACATTATTGCGACGGTTTATGTAGCCTTTGGCGCGACGATTGCTACCTATGTGGGTCAGAACTGGGGAGCCGGGGCGAAGGAAAGAGTGCGCGAGGGTGTACGCTGTACCCAGATTATGATTCTGGTTTACAGTGTGTTTGCCATGGTGCTTGTGTTCTTCTTCGGTAAATATATGATGCGTTTATTCGTCAGTGCCTCTGAAACAGAGGTGATTGATGTGGCAGTGCTATACTTCCGAATGGTATTCTGGTGCTATCCGTTTCTGGGCAGCATTTTCCTGTACCGGAATACGCTTCAGGGGCTTGGGTATGGACTGGTACCCATGCTGGGAGGCGTCTTTGAACTGTTTGCCAGAGCCGGAATTGTGCTTCTGGTAGCAGGAAAGGCCAGCTTTGCAGGCGTCTGTCTGTCGGATCCGGCGGCATGGATCTCGGCGCTGATTCCGTTGGTGCCCTATTATTTTTATGTGACGCGGAAGTGGAGAAAGGAACTGCAAAAAGAGGCATAGAGAAAAACAGCCGATCAGAGAAAAGCCGGGTCGGCTGTTTGCTTTTGACAAAATATATGTTTACAAAATTATAAAATATGATAAAATATAAACGGGAGAGGAGGATGCCACATGTTTGGAAAAAATCTGAAGTATTATCGGTTAAAAAACAATCTGTCCATGAAGGAGTTGGCAGATCTGGTTCAGCTTTCGCCGATGTCTATCAGCAATTATGAAAAAGAAGAACGCAGGCCGGATATGCAGACGATAAAGGCGCTTGCGAAGGCTTTGCATGTAAGAGTGACAGACTTTCTGGCCAACCGGGATTCGGAGCTGGTGTTTTGCCATGGAGAGTTTCGAAAGAACAGCAAGCTTCCGGCAAGGCAGCAGGAGCTTGTGAGGGAAGAAGTGGAGGAATACTTTGGCAGATTTTATCAGGTGATTCAGATATTGGGCGGCGAAGTGATTCCGGTATTTTCGAAGATTCATGTCCTGAAATTAGGGGAGTCAGCAGAAGAGAATGCACTGCGAATGCGGGAGCATCTGGAACTGCCGAAAAAAGGGCCGGTAGGAGAATTGATAGAAATTCTGGAAAACAGAGGAATTCTGATTTATCTCTGTGACATAAAAAATGGTAATTTTTCCGGTATGAACGGAACCGTGAACGGGCGTCCCTATATGATTGTGAACCGGAATATGACTGCGGAAAGAATCCGTTCTACGCTTGTGCATGAGCTGGCGCATATCCTGTTTATCTGGCCGGAAGGTATGGAAGATAAGGACATAGAACAGATGGCAAACGCAATCAGCGGCTGCTTTTTATTCCCGGCGGAGGACGCCAGGCGGGAACTGGGGGTAAGAAGGAGCGCGGTTACCAATGATATGTTACCTGTCTGCAGGGAGTACGGTATCTCCATGTATATGTTGGTCATGCGTGCCAATAAGACAGGGATCATCAATGACAACATTGCCAGAAATTTTTATATCCAGGCCGGAAAAGCAGGCTGGAGGAAGCATGAACCAAGCCGGATACAGAGAGAAGAGCCGGGATTATTTCATCAGCTGGTGTACCGCGCTGTGAGCGAGCAGGAAATTACTGTGCAGAAAGGAGCAGAGCTACTTCAGGAGTCTTATGAAGAGGTTGTAAAAAACTGTTCTGCTATGGTGGTATAGCAGATGGAATATATCAGCAGTGATACAAATGTGTGGCTTGATTTTGCAGTAATAGGGAGGCTTGACGCCCCATTTCAGCTTCCGTATACTTATATCATGAATGAAGATGCGATAGAAGATGAATTGCTTTCGCCAAAAGGGCTACGGGAAAATCTGAAAAAGCTGGGATTAAAGGCCGTAGAGCTTACAGAAGAAGAATTTTACTTGGCAGAAGAGTACAATATGAGATACCGAAAACCGTCACTTTACGATTGCGTGGCATTGGCGATAGCCAAAGTACGGGGACTCACGTTAATGACTGGAGACGGCCCGTTACGTAAAGCGGCTATGGCTGAAAATGTGGCTGTGATAGGGACAATCGGAGTGTTGGATCAGTTGTATAATGGAAATTATATGGGAAAAGAAACCTACATAGCATGTATAAAAGAGCTACAGAAAAATAATGGGAAAAAGGTAAGATTGCCGGAAAATGAATTACAAAAGAGAACGGAAATGGAATGAGTAAGAGGAGTTCATGATGAATGTGTCATGAACTCCTTTTCGCAATTAATTCACTTTCACTTCCCCGGCCAGAATTTTCTTATAATCCTCATAATTCTTCTCAAGCAGCTCCGGCGTGTTCAGCTCGTAAGGACATTTTTTCATACACTGGTTGCAGTGCAGGCATCCTTCGATCTTCTTCATGTTCTCTTGCCACTGTTCGCTCAGCCAACTGGCGGAGGGGGCGCGGCGGACCATCAGGGACATGCGGGCGCAGTTGTTGATGAGGATACCGGCGGGACAGGGCATACAGTAGCCGCAGCCGCGGCAGAATTCGCCGTTTAGTTCTTGCTTTTCCTTCTCAATAAAGGCGGTGATCTCCGCGTCCAGGGCGGGCGGCTCATCCATGTAGGAAAGCCATTCCGTAAGCTCGGTCATCTTCTGAATGCCCCAGATGGGCAGCACGTTGTCGAACTGGGACATGAAGGCGAAGGCAGCCCGGGAATTGCTGATGAGACCTCCGGCCAGGCCCTTCATGGCGATGAAGCCCATGTTATGTTCCTTACAAAGTTTTACCAGCTCCAGCTCCTTTTCAGAGGAAATGTAGCTTAAGGGATACTGTAAGGTCTCGTAGAGACCGGATTCGATGCACTCCTTTGCCACGCCCAGCTTATGGGCGGTGACGCCGATGTGGCGGATTTTGCCCTGAGCTTTGGCTTCCAGCATACATTCATACATGCCGGTTCCGTCGTCGGGGCGGTAGCACTGGTCTACACAGTGGAACTGGTAGATGTCCAGGTAATCGGTTTTCAGAAGCTTCAGAGAAGTGTTAAGCTGCTCCCGGAAGGCTTCGGGCGTGCGGCCCATGGTCTTGCTGGCGATGTAAATTTTATCGCGGATGCCTTCGAAAGCGTTACCCAGCTTCTCCTCACTGTCGCTGTAGGCCCGGGCGGTGTCGAAGAAGCGCATGCCGCCCTCATAGGCTCTGCGGAGAATCGAGATGGCGGTTTCCATATCTACGCGCTGTACCGGAAGCGCGCCGAAGGCGTTCTGGGGAACGGTAATGCCGGTAGTGCCCAGTGTAATCATTTTCATAGTCGGTTCTCCTTTATCTTAATAAAAAATATCAGTAAGCTGGCTTTATTTTAATACGTTTCCGGGCGGGATTCAAGCTTTGGCGAATAACAGTAGAAGATTCGCGGAAAATGATTTATAC
>CAKRTY010000216.1 GCA_934402125.1 uncultured Anaerosacchariphilus sp.
TTACCAAGAGCGCGGTAAAGGAATCCCTGAAGAATGCCCGGGAGATTGATATGGACCTGGTCAATGCACAGCAGGCACGCCGTATGCTGGACCGTATGGTAGGCTACCGTATCAGTCCGATTCTGTGGGCAAAGGTAAAGCGGGGCTTAAGCGCAGGCCGTGTCCAGTCGGTAGCGCTCCGGTTGATTGCGGACCGGGAAGAGGAGATCAATGCGTTCGTACCGGAGGAATACTGGACGCTGGATGCGGATTTCCTGGCGGATGGCGGAAAGAAGCCGCTGCAGGCGCATTTCTATGGAACAAAGGAAGGAAAAATGACCATCCGCTCCAAAGAGGAGATGGATCAGATTTTGAAAGAACTGGACGGAGTTTCCTATGAGGTCAGCGAGGTCAAGATCGGGGAGCGCGTAAAGAAGGCGCCGCTTCCGTTTACCACCAGTACCCTGCAGCAGGAGGCTTCCAAGACGCTAAATTTCTCCACCCAGAAGACCATGAGCGTGGCACAGCAGCTCTATGAAGGCGTGGATATCAAGGGTAGCGGTACCGTAGCCCTGATTTCCTATCTGCGTACCGATTCCACCCGTGTATCTGAGGAGGCGGCAAAGGCAGCCCGCGATTATATCTCTTCCAATTACGGAGAAACGTATGTGTCCGCCGGACACAACGCGAAAACCAGCGGCAAGAAGATTCAGGACGCCCATGAGGCGATTCGTCCGACGGATTTGACGCGGACGCCGGCTTCTGTCAAGGAATCCCTGACAAGGGAACAGTTCCGTCTCTATCAGCTCATCTGGAAGCGCTTTGCGGCCAGCCAGATGGCAGACGCGGTCTATGAGACCTCTTCGGTAAAGGTAGACGGAGGAAAGTACCGTTTCACTATGTCTGCGTCCCGGGTTACCTTCGACGGCTTTATGTCTGTCTATGTGCAGGACGAGGAAAAGGAAGGGGACAGCCGTCTGCTGAAGGGCCTGAGCAAGGAGACCCGGCTGGAGCTGAAGGAATTTGAGAGCAAACAGCATTTTACACAGCCGCCGGCCCATTATACAGAGGCTGCGCTGGTTAAGACGCTGGAGGAGCTGGGTATCGGACGTCCCAGTACCTATGCGCCGACGATCACGACGATCATTGCCCGCCGCTATGTGTCCAAGGAGAGCAAGAATCTCTACCTGACCGAGCTTGGCGAGGTAGTCAACAATATGATGAAGCAGGCCTTCCCCAGCATTGTGGAGACAGATTTTACCGCAAATATGGAAGGACTTCTGGACTGCGTGGAAGAAGGAACCGTCAACTGGAAGACGGTCGTAGAGAACTTCTACCCGGATCTGGAAAAAGCCGTGGAGGCTGCGGAGAAGGAATTGAAGGAAGTAAAGATTGAGGACGAAGTGACGGACGTGGTCTGCGAGGAATGCGGACGTCATATGGTGATCAAGTATGGTCCCCACGGACGCTTCCTGGCCTGCCCGGGCTTTCCGGAATGCCGCAATACCAAGCCTTATCTGGAAAAAATCGGAGTACCCTGTCCCAAGTGCGGAAAGGATGTGGTGCTGCGCAGAACCAAAAAGGGAAGAAAATATTACGGCTGCGAGGATAATCCGGAGTGCGATTTCATGTCCTGGCAGAAGCCCTCTACAGAGAAATGCCCGGTCTGCGGCAGCTATATGGTGGAAAAGGGCAATAAGCTGGTTTGTGCCAGCGAAACCTGCGGCCATGTAATGCCGAAGAAAAAGGACGAAGAAAAATAGTCAGAAAATTTGTGAAAAAGTAATTGAAAAAAAGAGAGAATTGTGCTAAAATTCATATAAATTCCGAGTTGTTTTAAAAATACGGTGAAAAGTTAGAGAGCAGACACCTTCGGAAAAAAATACAATGGAGGGAACGGCGTGAGCGTACAATTACTGGATAAAACAAGAAAGATCAATAAGCTGCTGCATAATAATAACTCCAGCAAGGTGGTATTCAACGATATCTGCGAAGTGCTGACAGAGATTCTGAATTCCAATATTCTGGTCATCAGTAAAAAAGGTAAGGTGTTGGGGATCAGCCACTGTGAGGGCGTGAGTGAGATTCAGGAGCTGATTGTGGACGAAGTGGGGGCCCATATAGACGAGGCTCTGAACGAGCGTCTCTTAAGCATTCTGTCCACCAAGGAGAATGTCAATCTGCAGACCCTGGGCTTTGAGTCTGAGAATGTCCGTGATTATCAGGCCATTATCACTCCGATTGATATTGCAGGCGAGCGTCTGGGAACCCTGTTCCTGTATAAGTATAAAGAGCAGTACGATATTGACGATATCATCTTAAGTGAGTACGGCACCACAGTCGTAGGCCTGGAAATGATGCGTTCCGTGAACGAGGAGAATGAAGAAGAGAAGCGGAAGGTTCAGATTGTGAAGTCTGCCATCAGCACCCTGTCCTTCTCTGAACTGGAAGCGATCACTCATATCTTTGAGGAGCTGAAGGGTAACGAGGGCATTCTGGTAGCCAGCCGGATTGCCGACAGTGTGGGAATTACCCGTTCTGTTATCGTCAACGCGCTCCGGAAGTTTGAGAGCGCAGGCGTGATTGAGTCCCGTTCCTCCGGAATGAAGGGAACCTACATCAAGGTTGTGAACGATGTGGTATTCGATGAACTGGCGAAGCTGAAAAAGGAAGCAAAATAACTTCAGAAAAAAGAAAGATACAGTGCGGAAGAAAGCCGGAGCAGGCCGGAAGCCGCACTGTATTTTTTTACCTTTATAATTATAAAAAAAGAATAAAATTCCGAAAAAGCAGTTGACAAATAAAATGGAAAGCATTACTATAATAACCGTAAGTTAGCACTCGTAGTGAGTGAGTGCTAATAATAAAAAGGATAAGAACAAGATCCAAGGAGGAATAGAAATGAAATTAGTACCGTTGGGAGACAGAGTTGTACTGAAGCAGTTCGAAGCAGAGGAGACTACCGCATCCGGAATTATTCTGGCAGGCAAGTCTCAGGAGAAGCCGCAGCAGGCTGAGGTTGTAGCAGTAGGACCTGGCGGAATGGTAGACGGAAAAGAGATTACCATGCACGTAAAGGTTGGCGATAAAGTTATCTATTCCAAGTATGCCGGAAATGAAGTAAAGCTTGGCGATGAGGAATACATGATTGTAAAGCAGAATGACATCCTTGCAATTGTAGAATAAGAATAATTATTATTTTTGAAAAAGAAACTGGAGGAATTAAAAATGGCTAAGGAAATCAAATATGGCGTAGACGCCAGAAAAGCACTGGAAGCCGGTGTAGATAAACTTGCAAATACCGTAAGAGTAACCATCGGACCGAAAGGAAGAAACGTAGTACTGGATAAGCAGTATGGCGCGCCCCTCATTACCAACGATGGTGTTACCATTGCAAAAGAGATCGAGCTTGAGGATCCGTTTGAGAACATGGGTGCTCAGCTGGTAAGAGAAGTAGCGACCAAGACCAACGATGTAGCTGGTGACGGTACCACAACCGCAACGGTTCTGGCACAGGCTATGGTTCATGAAGGTATGAAGAACCTGGCAGCAGGAGCTAACCCGATCGTTCTG
>CAKRTY010000217.1 GCA_934402125.1 uncultured Anaerosacchariphilus sp.
AAACAGATACAGCCGATGGGAAATCAGAATCACCACCGCGTCCGTCGTGTAAGCCCTCAGATTTTCGAAAATCTGCCGCTCTGTATTCCGATCCAGCGCGGAAAACGGGTCGTCCAGAATAAGAACGGGCTTCTTATGGCAGAGTGTCCGTGCAAGCGCCAGCCGCTGTGCCTGGCCGCCGGAGAGTCTTACGCCGCCATTTCCCACAAGAGTTTTTATGCCATCCGGCATCTCCCGGATTTCCTCATCCAGGCAGACCAGCCGCAGGTATTCCCAGGCGTCGCCTTCCTCTCCCATCAGGATATTATGTTCGATGGTATCGTTAAAAAGCTCCGGGTCATGCCCCAGATATCCGATTTCCCCAAGCCGGGTGCGTTCGTCCATTTCCGCAAGCTCTTTATTTCCCAGACGGATGCTGCCCCGGTAGGGATACTCGCAGAGAAAGGTCTTGCCGAGAGAGGATTTTCCGCAGGCCACCGGGCCGGTGACGCCGATGATCTGACCAGGCCTTGCGGTAAATGAGACATCGGAAAACAGTGTTTCATTTCCCGGATAGGCGAAGCCAAGCCCCTGTACCGAAAGAACTGCAGGCACGCCTGTCTCCGGTGTGTCGGGCGTCTCCGGCGCGTACATCAGGGGCCTTATGCGCTTCCAGGATACCTGCGCCTTATGTACCGCGTTGAAGAGCTTGGCCGCGCTGGAGGACTTCACCGCAAGCCTGGTAAAGCAGGCGATAAAGGTAGTGAAGGCCGCGATATCCCAGGCCGTCCAGCCCTGGCCCAGCACATTGCGCCCGCCGAAATACAGGATGAAGACCAATGCCGCCATGGAGATAATCCGGTAAATGGGCGGCAGGGAGGCGCTCCAGATATTGGCCCGGACGGCGGAGCGCTCGTAGGCGGAAAGATTTTCCTCGTAAGCGGCCACACGTTCCGGCTCGCAGCCGAAGACCCGGTAGGTGATGGCGTTGGCGGCGCGATCGAGGGTGGCGGCGCTTAAAGTCCCGGACTGTTCCTTATAGGCCGCGCCGGTCCGCTGCACGATGACCTTCATTTTCTCCGCAATCACATAGGAAACCGGCGGGAAAATCATACTGATCAGAGCCAGCCGCCAGTCGTAGAAGAGCAGCATGCCGGCGTAAGCCAGCAGGGCCACGCCCGTATCAAAGATTTCCGTGGTGAACTTCCGCATGCCCTCGGCGCAGTCGTCCACATCCAGAATGGCCTTGGTCATCATAGTTCCGGCTCCCTCTTCGGAGAGCGCCCGGCGGCTTTTCTGCACCAGACTGCCGTAGAGGGTATGCTTCATCCGCCGGTTTACGTTGTTGGCGAAACGGCGCACGTAGAAGCGCTTGATATAGCGAGAACTCTGCACTACGCCGATGGCGAGCACATAGGCCAGCACCAGAGTCAGCATATCCGAAAAGAACTTCTTCCCATTTAAAATGTCAATGAGGCAGGCCGCCATTTTCCCTTCGAACCAGGGACCGGCCAGCAGGCCCAGATTATAGATGAGTCCCGACACTGTGACAGCCAGCAGAACCTTCCATTCTGCCTGAAAATAGGACAGCACACGGTCGGAGCGGAATTTATTATTTGCCATAAAAGAAACCCTCTCTTTTGTGAAAAACATACTAAAAAAAGCATAGTACAGGGACGAAAAGTTGTCAATAAAAACAGAAAGGTCGTTACAGGAGGTTTACAGATTCCCCTTCCCGGGAGTATAATAGAAACCGGCAAGAAAGTATTGGGAAATATTATGACTACAAGGAGGAGAAGATAAAATGGAACAGTTTCTGATAGCACATGACTTGGGAACCTCGGGGGACAAGGCGACGCTCTTCACCACAGAGGGACGGCAGGTGCGAAGCTACACCGCATCCTATGATGTGCATTTCTTTCACGGCAATTACGCAGAGCAGGATCCGGAAAACTGGTGGGACGCAGTCTGCGAGGCGACGAAGGCCGTATTGGACGGGGAGGACGCAAGCCGGGTAGCGGCCATGTCCTTCAGCGCCCAGATGCAGGGCTGTCTGCCGGTAGATAAGAACGGAAGACCCCTCAGGGATTCTATGATCTGGGCGGATATGCGCGCGGTAAAAGAGGCGAAGCAGCTGGAGGACGCCATCGGTGCCGACCGGATTTATCAGATTACCGGACACCGGGTAGCGGCCAGCTACAGCATTGAGAAGCTCATGTGGCTGAAAGCCAATGAGCCGGAGGTCTATGAGAAGACCTATAAAATGCTGCAGGCCAAGGATTATATTATCCAGAGAGCGACCGGTGAGTTTGTGACCGATTATTCCGACGCGTCCGGCACTCAGGCGCTGGATCTTCGGAAGCTGGAGTGGTCGGATGAGATTTTAAATGCGGCAGGCATTGACAAGGAAAAGCTGCCGGCCTTAAAGCGCTCTATCGATGTGGCAGGCTATATTCAGGACAGGGTAGCCGGTGAAATCGGGCTTCCCGCAGGTACTCCGGTGGTCTGCGGCGGCGGCGACGGCCCGGTGTCCGCAGTGGGCGCAGCCTGCATTAAGGACGGAGAGTTTTACCTGACCTACGGAACCTCCGCATGGATCGGCGGAACCACCACAGAGCCCTTTATTGACCCGGATAAGACCGTATTCTGCTTTGCCCATGTAATTCCGGGCAAATACATGCCCTGCGGAACCATGCAGGCGGCAGGCAGCTCCTACGCTTATATACGGCGGGCTCTCTGCGACGATATGCCCTATGACGAGATGAACAAGCTCATCGAGAAATCCCCGGCGGGCGCGCAGAATCTGATTTTCCTGCCCTATATGCTGGGTGAGCGGAGTCCCCGGTGGAATCCGGACACCAGCGCGGCGTTTCTGGGAATCAAGCCGGAGCATGAAAAGAAGGATTATGTGCGCGCGGTGATTGAGGGAATCGCCATGAATATGGAGCTGATTCTGAAGGCCTACCGGAAGCAGGCGAAGATTGAGCAGATGAACCTGACCGGAGGCGGAGCCAAGGGCGAGGTGGTAACCCAGATCCTGGCAGATGTGCTGAACGTGAAATTTGATATGCCGGACTGCGTGGAAGCGGCCACTTCCATCGGAGCGGCAGTTATCGCAGGCGTCGGCGTGGGCGTCTTCGACAGCTTCGATGAGATCAAGCGTTTCCTGAAATTTGAGAAGCACGTAGAACCAAAGAAAGAGAACCAGAAGGTTTACGAAGAGCTGAAGCCGGTCTTTGATGAGGCGTATCATTGCCTGGTTCCGCTGTATGAGAAATTTGCAAAGCTGTAAATAAAAGGAAAATGTAGAATGAAAAGAAGAGTCTCCCGCGGGAGGCTCTTCTTTATGTGTATTATTTCGCCAGCAGCATCATAATCTCATTACTTCTGTTGATGAACTTGGTCATCTTCTCCGGCGCCAGCGGCTGGTGGCTGATCATGGCCAGGTCGTAGAGCTGCTCGCAGAACAGGTTGACGTTTTCGCCGTCCTTGTGCGCGAGGATGTACTGAACCAGCTTGTTGTTGGCGTTCAGGACCAGAGTCTCTCCGCCGCCGAACATGCCCATATCC
>CAKRTY010000218.1 GCA_934402125.1 uncultured Anaerosacchariphilus sp.
CGCTCCAGGTCCAGTTCCCGATATCCCAGCTACTAATTTTAGAATTTCCCAGATTATACTGAACCTGGAAAGAAAGAGAAGCGTCTTCCAGATAATCGGCGCTGATTGTCTGGCTTTCACTTTCATTCGCTACTGTATACTTCTGTGTGACGCTGTTTGTATACAGAGTTGCCACTGTATCCTTTACACTTCCGGCGATCGACTTTTCCATGCCTGTAATGGTCACCTTCGTAAGATCGCCGGACTGCGTCCCGTTTTTCAACCCCTCAGACCATAACCCGTCTTTGGCGTTGTAGGTGATCTCGCCGGCTGCCCGGGCCTCCAGAAGCTGTCCGCCCCACTGGACGTACAGAAGCACCGCTGCCAGAATCAGGCAGAGTGTCCCCGTGATTCCATACCGGAATCTGGCTGTCTTATGCAGTTTTCCAGAATCTAAATGTATCTTCTTCATCAGGCACACTCCTTCTGTCTGTTATGTTAGCACAGCTTTTTCAAAAGCTCATTACTCGTTCGGGTAGTCTTTTCTTTTTTTTCGCGCCAGATAGATGGTTCCCGCCAGCGCAACCACAAGGGCTGTGCCTCCCAGAAGCTGCAGCCAGGGAATCGTAAAGCTCCTTTTTTCCTCCAGCTTCAGCCCTACCAGCGCGTAATTGCTGAAATGCTTTACTTTTGCATAGGCTATCCCGTTTTCCCGCCAGGTGTCTGTCTTTGTAACCTTATTTTCTTCATTGATATATACAATCGTAACCGCAGCGTTTTGATACTTTGCCGGAATCGGAATTCCAATCTCCACTTCTCCCTCCGGCTGTACGGTCTCTTCTCCCTGCACAAGCTTCATATCGTAGGACGCCAGAATCGCGTACTCCCGGCCAAATATCTGCTGTACATTCTTCAGGGCCTCCGGCGCGTATTCCTGCTTTTCTGTCACCAGCTCCACCTGCTCCGGGAAATTCTCTTCCGGACCGGATACTAGCGTCTGACAGTTTTTCTCCTTAAGCACCTTCTGAGAACCGGTATCCTCCGTCTCGTCGGTAACCCGGGTCAGGGCAGATGCGTCCGTATCGTGCAGGGCTTCCTCTGCCAGACGTTCTTCCTCCGCTTTTTTCTGCTCCACGGCAGGAATGGTGTCCACCACATACTGGAAGGTCCCCATCTTGGACAGCTGCATGCTTTCCTCGTAGGCCACCGCTTTGATGGTTACGGTTCTTCGGACTGTAATTCCCTCGTCTGTATACCGGATCATGCTCTCCAGATTATCTCTGGTGGGATCGGTTCCGTCTGTGGAATAATAGATCGCCGCTGACGGACTTGCACTGGTCAGATAGACCACGGTTCCCGGCTCCAGCGTCGTTCCGGATTCCTCGGAAGCCTCCGGAGTGCCGGCCCTTCCCGCTGCACTGTAATAGAAGGAAGCGATCTCGCTCATTTCTCCGTCAGCCGCCACCGCAATGGCCTTCAGGGTCGTAGTCTTATTGATCAGAATGGGATCGCTATACAGGTTCGAGCTCTTGGTGGGCGCGCTGCCATCTGTGGTATAGTAAATCTTCTCCGCGGAAGCCCGCAGCTCAACCCGGACTGCCACGGTCAGCTTGCCGCCTGCCGGAGTCGCCGTAGGCGCTGTGGGGCGCTCCTTAATCCGATAGATAAAGGTGCTGACCGTACCGGTCTGTCCGCCAATAGACGCCACTGCCTTTACGGTTACCGTGCTGCCCGCTTCTCCTGTAATCGTTACAACCGTACCTTTGCTTCCATGCTCCGCCGGGGAGGAGCCGTCGGTCGTATAATAGATATCTGCCCCGGTTACGTCTGTCATCAGGTTTACCTTGGAGCCGCCGGATACCTCTGTGCCGCTGGCCACATCGGCTGTGACCCCTGCGGCGCTCTTACTGATCTGATAGGTAAAGGTCACGGTCTCGCTGGAGGATTTGTTCTCCATCTTTGCGTAGGCCCGCACGGTAACCTGGGATCCCGGTGTTCCGTCCAGTATCACCTCTGTGCCGCTGGCCACTGCCGCATTGCCTGCCGCAGCCGGATCGCTGCCGTCTGTGGTGTAATAGATGGCCGCCCCGCTTTCCGCAGACAGCTTCAGACGCGTTCCCCGGGAAACCATAGCGCCGCTTTCAATAGACGCCGTGGGGGCTCCCAGCTGCCCATTGGCTGTATAGGTCAGCGTTACAACCTCGCTCTTTACACTGTTTTTCACCGCAATCGCCTTGACGATAACCTTTCCCTTTACCTCGATGGGCTGGGATTCGTCAAAGACTGAGCTGGACACGGTCGGATCCGCAGGCGTACTTCCGTCCGTACTTACGGTATAGTGAATCACCGCCCCTTCGGTCCGGTTCTTCAGAAGAATCTTCGTTCCAATCTCCACGCTGCCCGACGGGATATTTCCGTAAGGACTCTGTACCGTCTCCGGATATGCGTAGACAAAGACCGCCTCTTTACTGTTTTTATATTCCTCTGCCACGGACACGGCGCGAATGGTAAAATATCCCTCTCCGTCCGCCGGCATGGTAATGCCTTTTCCGGCGTCATACCGGAGCGTACCCGTACCCACCTCCAGGGTGCCGTCCTCTTTCCAGGACACCTCCGGTGACGGGCCGTCCGCGGTATAATAGATCGACGCGCCTTTGGTGCCGGAGGACAATAGAATCTTATCTCCCGGCGCCACGGTCGTAGGACTGCTCTCTGTGGTAGAAGGCGTCGCCGTAGGAGTAAGCGCCTGCTTCTGATCCGCTACCCGGTATATAAAGCAGACGGTTTCACTGCTCTTCATGCCTTCCTTTACCGCCCGGACGCTCACGTAGAACTGGCTTCCATAATCGCCGTCCACCAGAATTCCCTTACTGCTGTCATACGCCAGGGTTCCGGTCGCCTCGTCCACGCCTTCTGACACCTCTCCATTTTTCAGGACATAATAAAGCTTTGCGTCCGACGTCTGGGAACGGAAGGAGATATAGGTTCCCTTTTCCACCACGGCGGTTTCCACATTCTGGCCATTGGGCAGACTCTGGGTTACCAGAGCCGCCTCCGGCGCTGCCACCTGTTCCGCCTGCTTCACCTTATAGCCATATACCGTCACTGTTCCCGGATCCAGATCCTCGCCCAGAACGGCCACTCCGATATACCGCATGACCGTATTGTCTGTGCTGTTATGGAAGACGGGTCTGTTATCGTCCTGATACTGGGCTACCTCTGCCTTGCTCACGTGATACCAGCGTTTTCCGGCCTGATAATAGCCGTCTACGCCAGGTTCCAGCGCCCTGGTATCCCCGGTAAACCGTTCCACCGTAAAGGTGGCGCTGTCCAGCCGATCCCCGGTCAGGAACAGAATCTTGGAACCACTCTGTCCTCCCAGTGTGATGGAGGTTCCCGACGGAATCTCCGTAGCGGAAGCATCGTCTGAGGAGGAGGCAATCTCCACCGTCCGCGGTGACGCCGTGGGCGCTCCCTTCTGGGAGGCAAAATCATAATTGTACTCTGACACAGCGCCGTAGGAAGGGCCGTCCGCCGACTTCATTCTCACATAGATATAGC
>CAKRTY010000219.1 GCA_934402125.1 uncultured Anaerosacchariphilus sp.
ATGGATACGGTGGAGCATGAGCTTCTGTTCTGCCTGGAAAATATCTGTACGCCACGGGAAGCTATGATGGAGCAGGTGGAGAAGGCCCTGGCATTTTGTGAAATCTCTCATTTGAAAGAGCGGACCCTACACAGCCTGTCCGGCGGAGAGAGACAGAAGGTGATGCTGGCCTGCCTGACTCTGCTGTCGCCGAAATGGCTTTTGTTGGACGAGCCGTTTGCCAATATTGACGACGCCTCCGCCCGTATGATTGCGGGGAAATTAAAGGAACTGAACCGAACCCGGGGAACAGGGATTCTGGCGGTGGATCACCGGCTGGAGAATTGGCTGGGTATCGCAGATAAGGTACGGGTCATGGAAAATGGCGTTCTGCGTCCGGAGGTGATGGATGCAAATACACTGGATCCGGAGCTTTTGAAGGAGCTTGGTGTTATCGTACCGGGAGAAGCCTATGAGCCAAAGCTTCCAAAGGCAGATCCGGGAGATGTGGTGCTGGAATTAAAGAATCTGACGCTTCGTCATCAGAACAACGTTATTTTCCGGAATGTGAACAGCTCATTCCGCTCCGGCTGTATTTACGCAGTCCTGGGAGAAAGCGGCTGCGGGAAGAGCAGCCTGTTCGGAGCTTTATCCGGTCTTTATTCCTATCAGGGGCAGGCGCTGCTTCAGGGTCGGGATCTCCGAAAGCTTCGGAAAAAGGATTTAGGAAAAATTGGATTTGTCACACAGAATCCCCAGGATCAGTTTGTGAGCGATACGGTAAGGGAAGAGATTCTGGTGGGACTGAAAAAGCGGGAGGATGCGGAAGAAAAAACTGAGGAAATCCTGCGGGGTATCCGGCTCTGGCGCTATCGGGATATTTCTCCCTATATGCTGAGCCAGGGGCAGCAGCGGCGCCTGGGTGTGGCGGCTCTGATGGCTTATCCCTGTAAGGTGCTGGTCTGCGATGAGCCGACCTATGCTCAGGATCGGAATAATACGGCGGCGATTATGGACGCT
Source organism: uncultured Anaerosacchariphilus sp. (assembly GCA_934402125.1). GTDB lineage: Bacteria > Bacillota > Clostridia > Lachnospirales > Lachnospiraceae > Laedolimicola. The sequence goes on from CAKRTY010000219.1 coordinate 1,000, forward strand.
CTCTGCAGACAGGCAAGAGAGCATGGAGTGGCGCTGATTTTTTCCACTCATGATCGGCAGTTGGCGCAGGATTACGCAGACGAGATCCTGGAACTGAAGGGAGGAAGCCTATGCGTACACTGAATCCGGCTATAAAATTTGTAACACTGCTGGGCGTGACCTTCGTACTGGCGTTCCGGTATGAGCCGGCGCTGAATCTGGCTGTCTTTTTCCTGTGTATGGCAGCTTTGCTGTGCTCCAGGGTAAAGTTAAAGACGCTGGGAATTTTGATGGTTCCGATTTTACTGGCTGCGGTTGGAATGTTTTTTACAGGCTACCGATTTTCTGCGGATGCCTCTATGCCGGTGGCGGCAGCGGATTTTATCGTCAGCGATTCCAAGGTATGGAATGGGATTGCCCAGGCCAGCCGGGTATTGGCCTATGCAGGCGTAGGGTTCCTGTTTACCCTGACGACAGACCGGATTTTGATGGTGAAATCCTTTGAGAAGCAGTTCCGCCTGCCACAGGTCTGGGCCTACGGCCTTCTGGCAGCCTGGGGAATCTTTCCGCAGGCGGTACAGGAGTACAAGCGAACCAGAGCGGCCTTCCGGGCCAGGGGAATCTCTGTGTTTCCCGTATCTCCGGCGCTTTTGAAGCCCTTGCTGGTAAAATCAGTCCGTTGGTCGGAGGAGCTGGCTATCGCTATGGAATCGAAAGGCTTTTCCGGTGAAGAAGAGCGGACGGAATATCTGGAAGTGCGGGTCCGGTTGCGGGACTGGATCTTCCTGGCCGGTTGTGTGGCATTGACCATTCTGTTCTGAAAAAATAATGTGTCCACGTTACAAAGACAAATGTTCAGAATGTGTGTTATTTATCGGAGACACAAAAGAACAGTAATTAAAAAATATTATGAATCAAAAAAAGCCGTTTTTGCGCGGCTTTTTTTGTGTTTTTTTTCGGCGAACATGTATTGACAATTCAGAATCTTTTCGCTAAGATAAGTTATTAATAACCGTCTTACACGGACACAAAAGAATATCAGAATAATGACTTGAGAGGAGAGAATAAAATGGGTAAGATTATTGGAGAGAGCATTACCTTTGACGACGTACTTCTGGTACCGTCCTATTCCGAGGTGATTCCGAATCAGGTGGATCTGAGCACACATCTGACCAAGACCATCAAGCTGAACATTCCGATGATGAGTGCCAGCATGGATACGGTTACCGAGCACCGCATGGCGATCGCAATGGCGAGACAGGGTGGTATCGGTATTATCCATAAGAACATGAGTATCGAAAAGCAGGCAGAGGAAGTTGACAAGGTAAAGCGTTCCGAGAACGGCGTTATCACCGATCCGTTTTATTTGTCTCCGGAGCATACGCTGGCAGACGCCAATGAGCTGATGGCGAAGTTCCGTATTTCCGGCGTTCCGATTACCGAGGGCAGAAAGCTGGTAGGTATCATTACCAACCGTGACCTGAAGTTCGAGACAGATTTTTCCAAGAAAATCAAAGAATCCATGACCTCCGAGGGACTGGTTACCGCGAAGGAAGGTATTACGCTGGAGGATGCAAAGGCGATCCTTGCCAAAGCAAGAAAAGAGAAGCTTCCTATTGTAGACGACGATTTCAATCTGAAGGGCTTAATCACCATCAAGGATATTGAGAAGCAGATCAAGTACCCGAACTCCGCAAAGGACGCAAAGGGCAGACTGCTCTGCGGCGCAGGCGTAGGTATCACCAGCAATGCGCTGGAGCGTGTGGAGGCTCTGGTTAAGGCACAGGTAGACGTAATCGTGCTGGATTCCTCTCATGGACATTCCGCAAACGTTATCCGCTGCCTGAAGATGATCAAGGAAGCATATCCGGATCTGCCGCTGATCGCAGGCAATATCGCTACCGGCGAGGCAGCAAGAGATCTGATTGAGGCAGGGGCAGACGCTGTAAAGGTTGGTATCGGACCTGGATCTATCTGTACCACCCGTGTGGTTTCCGGTATCGGCGTACCGCAGATCAGCGCAATTATGGATTGCTATGAGGTAGCAAAGGAGTACGGAATTCCGGTTATCGCTGACGGCGGTATCAAGTATTCCGGAGATATTACCAAGGCGATTGCCGCAGGCGCAAATGTCTGCATGATGGGCAGCATGTTCGCCGGCTGCGACGAGGCGCCCGGTGAGTTTGAGTTGTTCCAGGGAAGAAAGTACAAGGTATACCGTGGCATGGGTTCCATCGCAGCTATGGAGAACGGAAGTAAGGACCGTTATTTCCAGGAGGGAGCAAAGAAGCTGGTTCCCGAGGGCGTAGAGGGCCGTGTGGCATACAAGGGAAGCGTAGAGGATACCATCTTCCAGATGCTGGGCGGACTCCGTTCCGGTATGGGACTCTGCGGAACTCCGACCATTGAGGAACTGAAGCAGAGAGGACGTTTCGTGAAGATTACTTCCGCTTCCTTAAAGGAGAGCCACCCCCACGATATCCATATCACCAAGGAAGCTCCGAACTACAGTACCGAGTTATAAAAGTGGAAAAAGAATAGAGACAGAAGTAAGC
>CAKRTY010000220.1 GCA_934402125.1 uncultured Anaerosacchariphilus sp.
TGCCGGATCAGGTGCCTGAGGAGGTAAAGGAAGACAGACGGGCAGAGCTTATGGAGCTGCAGCAGGAGATCGCCTTCGACTAGGCGGACGCCATGACAGACCGGGTTCTGGAGGTTATGGTGGAGGGACAGGTAGCCGATGAGAATGCCTATGTATGCCGTACCTACAAGGATGCGCCGGGCGTGGACGGATACCTTTTCCTGAATACAGAAGAGACATTGATGAGCGGCGATTTTGCGAAGGTGCGCGTCACCGGAGCCGTAGAATATGATTTGATAGGAGAATTAGCAGAATGAATTTACCCAATAAATTAACCACACTGAGAGTCCTTATGATTCCGTTTTTTGTAGTATTTATGCTGACAGATCTGGGCGGCGCGTACGCAAAATACATTTCTGTGGCAATCTTTATCGTCGCGAGCCTGACAGATCTTCTGGACGGCAAGATCGCGAGAAAGTATAACCTGGTTACCAATTTCGGAAAGTTCATGGATCCGCTGGCAGACAAGCTTCTGGTCTGCTCTGCCATGATTTGCCTGGTAGAGATGAATAAGCTGGCGGCCTGGATGGTAATTATCATTATTTCAAGAGAGTTCATTATCAGCGGATTCCGTCTGATTGCGTCGGATAACGGTGTGGTCATCGCGGCAAGCTACTGGGGCAAGTTTAAGACCACCTTCCAGATGCTGATGATTATCCTTCTGATCCTGGATCTGGGAGGCGTATTCACCACCATCGGAACGATTGTAACCTGGATTGCGCTGATTCTGACCATTGTGTCACTGATTGATTATCTGGCAAAGAACAAAGGAATACTTCTGGAAGGAGATATTTAAAATGGAAGAGCAGCAGAACATGACGCTTGCAGAGGAAGTTGTAAAGCTGTTGGAAAAGGATTCCCTGACGGTTACTACGGCAGAGTCCTGTACGGGAGGCCTGGTGGCGGCCCGCCTGGTAGATGTGCCCGGAGTATCCGAGGTGTTTAAGCAGGGCTTTATCACCTATTCCAACAAGGCGAAGAGAAAGCTTTTGAATGTGAAGAAAACCACCTTAAAGGAGCTGGGCGCGGTCAGTGAAAAGACAGCCCGGGAGATGGCCAGAGGCGCGGTTTTTGCAAGCGGCGCGGATGCTGCCATTGCCACCACAGGCATCGCAGGCCCGGACGGCGGAACCAAGGAGAAGCCCGTAGGCCTTGTATACATTGCCGTATCTGTCCGGGGACAGATGTACGTGGAGGAACACCATTTTGAGGGAAGCCGGGCCCAGGTGCGGGAAAGCACCGTACAGGCGGCTCTGGCCCTTCTGAAAAGAGGACTGGAGGAGACGGACGGAAATGACAAAGACCATCAAGATTAAATATTTTACCGATAAAATCGAGAAGCTCACTTACATTGGCGGAAAGTCCGACTGGATTGATCTGCGGAGCGCAGAGGACGTGGTTCTGAAAAAGGGCGAGTTTAAGCTGATTCCGCTGGGAATCGCCATGGAGCTTCCGGAAGGCTACGAGGCCCATGTGGTGCCCCGCAGCAGCACCTATAAGAATTTCGGCGTAATTCAGACCAACCATATGGGCGTTATCGACGAGAGCTATTGCGGCGACAATGACCAGTGGTTTATGCCGGTTATCGCCATGCGGGATACCGAGATTCATGTAAACGACCGTATCTGTCAATTCCGGATTATGGAGCATCAGCCGGAGCTGGTATTTGAGGAGACAAGTGTTCTGGACCATGCGGACCGGGGCGGACACGGAAGTACGGGAAAGGCGTAATTATGCAGATTGTCACATTTGCGTCCATCGAGATCAGCTCCTACGAAGTAGGAATGAAGATTCTGGAGCTGTCTTCGAAATATGGGATGAAGGAAATCGACTCGATCCGTTACGGACTGGATCTGGGCAGGGATGCCTACAACCAGAAGGAAATCAGCAATGAAATGCTGGAGGAGCTCTGTGAGGTTCTGGAGGACTTCACACGTATCATGAAGGAATATCAGGTGGACGATTACCGGGCCTGCGCCACCAGCGCCATCCGGGAGACGAAAAACTGTCTGCTGATTCTGGACAAGATCCGCGTGCGGACCGGTCTGGAGGTAGAGATCCTGAGTAATTCCGAGCAGCGTTTTCTGGGATATAAGTCCATTGCGTCCAATGAGGAATCCTTCCAGAAAATTATCCAGAAGGGAACCGCTATCGTAGATGTGGGCGGCGGAAGCATCCAGATTTCCCTGTTTGATAAGGACGCGCTTGTGTCAACCCAGAACCTTCGCCTGGGTACGGTCCGTATCCGGGAGAGACTGGCGGAGGTGGAGAACCGGACCACGCATTTCGGAGAGATTGTCGAAGAAATGATCAACAATGAATTGAAAAGCTATCGGCGGCTGTACCTGAAGGATCATGAGATTAAGCATATGATTCTGGTGGGAGATTATATCAACCAGCTGGTAGACCGGAATAAAAGGGCGGGAAGCGTGTCCTTTACCCGGGAGGAATATCTGAACCTGTATGAAAAGGTTTTGTCGGGAGGTTCCCGGGAAAAGGCCCTGGAGCATCTGGGCGGCATGGCGGAGAATATGTCTCTGGTGCTGCCGGCTCTCAGTATCTACCGGAAGCTCATCGAAGAAACCGGGGCGGAAATGATCTGGGTGCCGGGTCTGAACTTAAGCGACGGTCTGGCGTACGATTATGCAGAGCAGAAAAAGATCTTCAAACCCAGCCATAATTTTGAAAACGATATCATTGAGGCAGCCAAGAATATTGCCAAGCGTTACCAGAGCAATAAAACCCATCTGCAGGGAACGGAATATCTGGCGCTGACCATTTACGATAAAATGAAGCGGATTCACGGCATGGAAAAGCGGGAGCGCCTGCTTCTGCAGATTGCCGTCTGGTTACATGACTGCGGAAAATACATCAGCATGACGCACACGGCGGAATGCTCCTATCAGATCGTCATGTCTACTGAGATCATCGGTCTGTCCCACCGGGAGCGTGAGATCATCGCTAACGCCATCCGGTTTGACACGGAGGAGTTTGTATCCTTCGAGGAATTTGCCATGGGAAGCAGCCTGGACAAAAATGATTACCTGCTGATTGCGAAAATCAGCGCGATCCTGCGGGTGGCTAATTCCATGGATCGCAGCCATAAGCAGAAGTTTAAGAATGTCCGGGTGACCTTAAAGGAGCGGGAGCTTCTGGTGGTGGTAGATACCGTAGAGGACATTACCCTGGAGCAGGGACTCTTCTCCCATAAGGCAGATTTCTTTGAGACAATTTTCAGCATAAAGCCCGTTATCCGGCAGAAAAGGCAGGTATAAAGCATGGAGAAAAAAGACTTTACCAGACATGAGTACTACAGAAACCGGGAGCTGTCCTGGCTGGCGTTCAATGAGCGTGTGCTCAGTGAGGCGCGTGACAAAAATATTCCCTTATTCGAACGGCTGAAGTTTTTGAGCATTACCGCGTCCAATCTGGACGAGTTCTTTATGATTCGTGTGGCCTCTCTGAAGGATATGGTGCATGCGGGCTATACCAA
>CAKRTY010000221.1 GCA_934402125.1 uncultured Anaerosacchariphilus sp.
TAACGGTATAGTCAGAGATAACGCCCTGACGCAGCGGACGGACCGCTACGATATTGCCGGGAGTTCTTCCCAGCATCAGTCTTGCCTCCTCGCCGATGGCGCGAATCTTGTTGGTGTCCCGGTCAAAGGCTACTACGGACGGCTCCTTTAATACAACGCCCTTTCCGTTTATATATACCAGGATACTGGCTGTACCCAGGTCAATTCCGATATCTGTTCCTGCCATTTTTCAAATTCCCCTTTCTCACCGAATCTTTCCGGATCCAATTTCTTCTATAATATCAGTCTTACACATTTATAAGCAGTTATTCATGCTTCCTGTAAAGCACCTATTTGCGTAACTTATATTATATACAAGGAATTCCAAAAAAGAAAGCATTTTTTTTCGTCCATGGGAAATTTAAGCATTTCTTAAGAACAATGGGCCAGCCACTGGCACACTTCTGTTACTTTTTCCCTCTGCTCCGGAGTGAAATCCGCAGCATCCCGCTCCACATCCAGATCCTCCATATCGTAACGGCGGCCCAGAAGCAGCTTCTCCAGCTTTGCCGGGAATTCCACATCCAGCATATCCGAATAGATCTTGATCTCCTCGATGTGCATATTCTTCAGACGCAGCCACACCTCCAGCTCGCCCCAGTCGAAGCGCTTGCTGTAAGAGGTCTCGCATTCGGGGGATTTTCCGAATTTCCAGTCCCAGGAGGAGTAGAGGTTGTAGGTTTCCTGCACTTCTTCATTTTCGAAAATAGCCGGATCCAGCTCCACGAAATCACCATAGGCCTCCACAAAGCTTTCCTTCAGGGCTGCCCGCAGCGCGTCTGTGGTAATCTCCGGGTTCAGATCCTTCAGGTTGCAGACCCGGGACTGTACGGATTTGACGCCCTTCGCCTTCATTTTTTCCTTGGACGGGGTCAGATACCTGCCCAGCTGGCTTACATCCACATTCACCATCAGGGTTCCATGCTGGATATTGCAATGGGAATTCTTGGAAAATGCGTTTCCGGAGAACTTGAAGCCGTCCTGGGTAATGATATCATTGCGTCCGGAAAACTGCGTCTCGATGCCAAATTTCCGGCAGGCGGACTGGATCACCTTCAGCTGCTTCTCCAGATCATAACGCTCCGGCGAAGCCAGGAAGGTAAAGTTCAGATTGCCCAGATCGTGATATACGGCTCCGCCGCCGGTGGTACGTCTGGCCAGGAAGCCGCCCTCCTCCTCCAGAAGCTGGGCCTTACATTCCCGGATCGCGTTCTGATTCCGTCCGATGACTACCGTATGGTCGTTCTGCCAGAGATAGAGCACTACGTCGCCAGGCTCGATTTTATCAGCCAGATACTTCTCCACGGCCAGGTTTCTCCAGGGATTCCAGGTATAGGTCTGTACAAAATAATGATTCATTTGTGTCTCCTCCTTATCGTTTTTTTATCATAACATATTTTTTCCACAGATTCCTTAATATTTCAATAAATTTTCCTTATAATTCTTGACGCACATCTTCTTATTCGATATGCTATCCCTTACAGATGATAAAGGAGTTTGTTATGAGTACGTCGTTAAATCAGCATTTCACGCCCTGGGCGCTTTTAAAATTCGCGTTTCCCTCCATCATTATGATGCTCTTCATGTCCCTCTACACCATTGTAGACGGCATTTTTATTTCACGTTTTCTGGGAAGCAACGCCCTGTCTTCCCTGAATATTGTATTTCCGGTCATCAATGTGGTCATTGCCATCGCCACCATGCTGGGCACCGGCGGCAACGCCATCATCAGTAAATATCTGGGAGAAGGCCGGAGCCGGGACGCCCGGGAATGCCTGACCCAGTTTACCGTCATCGGCCTGGCCGTCAGCCTGCTGCTTCTGGTGCTGACCCAGATCTTTCTGACGCCCCTCTGCCGCATCCTGGGATCCACAGACGTCCTGCTTGCGGACTGCAGGGCTTATCTGTCGGTGTCTCTGATGTTCGCTCCGGCCTGCATGCTCCAGACCCTGTTCCAGTCCTATCTGGTGACCGCTGGTATGCCTGCCCTGGGTCTCTTCCTGACCATCGGTGCCGGAATTCTGAACGCAGTTCTGGACTATGTCCTGATCCTGGTTTTCCCTATGGGAATCGCCGGAGCTGCCATAGCCACCGGTATCGGCCAGTCCGTTCCGGCTGTGGCCGGGCTCTTTTACTTCCTGCTTTCCCGGAATGGCCTGTATTTCACCCGGTTCCGGTTGCATCCGAAGGAGCTGTTCATGGCCTGCTATAACGGTTCCTCCGAAATGGTTACCCAGCTCTCCAACGCGGTCATTACCTTTCTGTTCAACCTGATCATGCTGGATCTGGCCGGGGAAAATGGCGTAGCGGCCATTACCATCCTGCTCTATGGACAGTTCCTATTTAATGCCTTTTATCTGGGCTTTTCCATCGGTATCAGCCCCATCGTAGGTTTCCAGTACGGAGCCGGGAACCGGAAGCAGCTTCGCAGCATCTACCGGACCTCGTTTCTCTTTGTGCTGGCTTCCTCCGTGGCCCTGACCGTAATTGCCATTATCTCCTCCACGCCTCTGGTCTCTGTCTTTACCAGGGATCCTAAGACTTTTACGCTTGCCGACGCAGGCTTTCGGATTTTTGCCTTCAACTTCCTGTTCAGCGGCTTTAATATCGCCTCCTCCGGCTTCTTTACCGCCCTGTCCAACGGCCGGACATCCGCGATCATCTCGTTCCTGCGGACTCTGGTGTTTATCGTGCTGTCCCTGCTCATCCTGCCCCGGTTTCTCAGGATAACCGGAGCCTGGCTGGCCATTCCCGTGGCGGAATTCCTGACTCTGGTACTGGCCCTGCGGCTGCACCGGACTTACTTTATCCGTCCCGGCGAAAAAAATTATCTGCTGTAGCGAAAAGCTTGAATGACCCGGGGACTTTTCACAGCTCCCCGGGTCATTTTTCTTTCTCATTTATTTCACATTAATTTTTACCTGCAGCCCATTTGGTATAAGTACCTTATTCAGCAGTTTCTGTACATCCTCCACTTCCAGTTTTTCTTTTCCTTCCAGTTTATAAGGCATATCCAGATTTTTATATTTGCTCACTCCAAAGGTATGGTATGGCAAAAGCGTTACATGCCTTGCCCCCACCTCGGAAAGAAGATTCAGCATATCCTGGAGTTCCTCTGGAGTATCATTGAAGGTCGGAATTACCGGAATTCGAACCTCTGTCTCATTGTGGTTTACATAATATTTTATAGATTCTACCGTTCTCCGGTTGTCCACGCCCGTGAATTCCCGATGCTTTTCCGGTTCTGAATGCTTCAGATCCACCAGAACTGTATCCAAATAAGGAGACAACTCCTCTACCAGTTCCATAGGCGTATTTCCATTAGTCTCCATAGCCGTAGCTATACCTTCTGCCCGGCATCTCTTCAGAAGTTCCAACAGGAACTCTCCCTGCAAGGTCGGCTCGCCGCCACTGAAGGTAACTCCTCCTCCAGATTCTTCATAATAAATGCGATCCTTACAGATCACCCGAAACACC
>CAKRTY010000222.1 GCA_934402125.1 uncultured Anaerosacchariphilus sp.
TCCGTATCGATGGCGTCGCGGGTGGTGCCCGCGATATTAGACACAATCACGCGGTTTTCTCCGATCAGCTTATTGATAATGGAAGATTTTCCCACATTCGGCTTTCCGACAATGGCAATCCGGGGACGGTCGTCCTCCTCGATCTCTCCGGTCTGCTCTGGGAAATGCTTTACCACTTCGTCCAGCAGATCGCCGATACCCAGACGGGAGGCTGCGGAAATCGGCACTGGATCCCCGATACCCAGGTTATAAAATTCATAGGTATCCGCCATAAATTTCTGGAAGCTGTCTACCTTATTGATGGCCAGGACAACCGGCTTTCTGGAACGGCGCAGCATATCTGCCACCTTGGAATCCGCGTCCACCAGTCCCTGACGCACATCCGCCAGGAAAATAATCACGTCCGCGGTATCAATGGCAATCTGTGCCTGCTCCCGCATCTGGGACAGGATAATGTCGCTGCTGTCCGGCTCGATTCCGCCGGTATCAATCAGGGTAAAGGCGTGATCCAGCCAGGTTACATCTGCGTAAATACGGTCTCTGGTTACTCCGGGCGTATCCTTTACAATGGAAATATTCTCTCCCGCCAGCGCGTTAAAAAGCGTTGATTTTCCCACGTTGGGACGGCCCACAATCGCTACGATTGGTTTACTCATTCTAAAAATTCTCCTATTCTTCTGTCTGCTTTTCCTGTATCTGATTTTCATTTCTGCCGAGCACGGCATTCAGAAAAGATTTTCCGTCTGATTTTACAATAGTTACGGGCACTTGTAAAGCCCCGGACAATTCTTCTACGGTCATGTCGTCTAAGAATACCTGCTCGCCGCTTTTCATCATGTGCTCAGTCAACAGGAGTTCCTCGCCCAGCTTCACGTCTGAAAGCTGATTTTTCAGATCCTGTCCGGTCAGAAGACCCGCCACTGTGATTTTCCCTCCGAAGAAATCATTTTTCACAGCCCTTACCTGCAAATCCAGTCTGGGATATTTTTCCCGGATTCCGGTTCCAAGCTCCGCCAGAATCGGCGCCGCCAGCTCTCCGGTGGCGATGGTCACATGGCGCTCCCGCTCATCTCCCGGAAGTTCCGCCAGTTCTTCCCGTACCTCTTCCCTCAGAAGCCGCACCATACCGACGCCATTTTCCAGCTGCAGATAACCGTCGTAGCTGTCCTCATCGGGAAGCTCCTCCTCCGCCAGCAGATACCACTCGTCCCCTGCGTGGATAAAATGATTGCCATATTCCTGATACAGACGTTCCTGCCAGCTGTGAATCAGCTTCAGAACCTCCTTCGCGTCCTCCTTTGTAAAGGGCGTCAGCGGATACAGGCCCTCCCGGTACCGGGTCAGTCCCACCGGAACCACCGACACACTCTGCAGATAAGGCAGATAGCCGGTCAGCTTCTCGATGCTGTATTCCAGCTCCTTTCCGTCATTGACGCCCTTGCAGAGTACAATCTGTCCGTTCATGGTGATACCCGCCTCATAAAAACGCTCTACTTTTTTCAGGGCGTCCCCTGCAAAGCGGTTATGCAGCATCTCACAGCGGAGCTTGGGATTCATGGTCTGGAAGGAAATATTGATAGGCTCCATACGGTAGGTGATGATACGCTCCACGTCCGCGTCGCTCATATTGGTCAGCGTCACATAATTGCCCTGCAAAAAGGACAGTCTGGAATCGTCGTCCTTGAAATACAGGGTATCCCGCATCCCCTTCGGAAGCTGATCGATAAAACAGAAAATGCATTTATTGCTGCAGGAACGGTAATCGTCCATCATGCCATTTTCAAATTCGATCCCCAGATCGTCCTCATATTCCTTCTCAATCTCCAGCTCCCATTCTTCCCCGCTTGCTTTCCGAACCAGAAGCTCCAGATATTCTTCATTGATCAGATAATGATAATCAAAGACGTCCCCCACCGGCTGTCCGTTTACCGATACCAGTACGTCTCCCGGCTCCAGCTCCAGCTCTTCGGCAATGCTGCCCGGTTCTATGGTTTTTATTATATGCTCTCTCTTCTTTTTCATAAAAACTCCTTTTTCTCCTCCATCATCATACATTATTTGAAAATAAAAAGCAATCTGTCTTGACGATCTGTATCGGAAAATGGTATAAATTAAGTAATGATCTATTATTCGGAGGAACGTCATGTCAGAAACAAATCAGTTCGATAATATTTTACCTATTGCGCCGTTGAAAATTGCCGCTTTGGAAAGCAGCCTTTTTTTTGCGGAGAAAGTAGACCGCTATCTTGTGGATTTCCGCAAGACGGCAAACATGCAGCACAGAGATAATGTTTATTTCCAGGAATACGCACAGGATTCTTACCTGGTGGACTGTTCCTGCCCCCGCTTCGGGACCGGTGAAGCTAAGGGACGACTGGGTGAATCTGTCCGCGGAAGCGATCTGTTCATTATTGTAGACGTATGTAACTACAGTCTTACCTATAATGTCTGCGGCCATGAGAATCATATGTCCCCGGACGATCATTATCAGGATCTGAAGCGTATCATTTCCGCTGCTACCGGTAAGGCTCACCGCATCAATGTGGTCATTCCCTTCCTTTATGAGGGCCGCCAGCACCGCCGTACCAACCGGGAGTCCCTGGACTGCGCTATCGCCCTGCAGGAGCTTCAGAACATGGGCGTCACCAATATCATCACCTTCGACGCTCACGATCCCCGCGTCCAGAACGCGACGCCGCTGAACGGTTTCGATAACTTCCAGCCGCCCTATCAGTTTATGAAGGCGCTGCTCCGCACCGAGCCGGATCTGCAGGTGGACAACGATCACCTGATGATCATTGCTCCCGACGAGGGCGCTATGGAGCGTGCAGTATACTTCTCCAACGTACTGGGCATTGACCTGGGTATGTTCTATAAGAGAAGAGATTACTCCACCATCATCAATGGCAAGAACCCCATTGTGGCCCATGAGTTCCTGGGCGACTCTCTCACCGGCAAGGACGTTATCATCATCGACGATATGATTTCCTCCGGCGGAAGTATGCTGGACGTAGCCAAGCAGATGAAGGAGCGGGGAGCCCGCAACGTCTATGTCTGCTGTACCTTCGGTCTCTTTACCGACGGCTTTAAGAAGTTTGATGAATATTATGAAAAGGGTTATATCAAGCGGATCGTAACCACCAACCTGAACTACCGCTCTCCGGAGCTTCTCGCGAAGCCCTACTATACAGAGGCGGACATGACCAAGTTCCTGGCTACTATCATTGATACCCTGAACCACGACACTCCCATCGGAAAGATCAACAACCCGACGGAGAAGATCCGGAAGCTCCTGGAAAAGCGGAAGGACGGAAAACTGAATCTGTAGTAAAAATGCCGCTCCATCGAAAGATGGAACGGCGTTTTTTCGTTCTATGCTTCTTGGCGCAGCATCAGGAACGCGCCCAGATTGCCCCGCCTTCCGTGGCTCGCCCGGTGGCTGAACAGCAGGGTGGGATTACAGCAGGTGCAGAGATCCGTAACTGCTATATGCTCTCT
>CAKRTY010000223.1 GCA_934402125.1 uncultured Anaerosacchariphilus sp.
GTAATATACTTGATGTAGCCTTCCGGATCATGATGAATCGCCGCATTTATCGCTCCGCAGAAGGTATGCCCCAGAACCACAATCAGCGGGCTTCCCAAATGGCTGGCCGCGTATTCGATACTGCCCAGCTGATGATCGTCGATAACATTTCCCGCTACCCGGATCACAAACAGGTCGCCGATACCCGCCGAAAAGATACTCTCGGGAATCACGCGGGAATCCGAGCAGGTCACAATAATCGCATAGGGATGCTGGCCGTGCTCCTTGGTGTACAGGCGCAGCGCCCTTGAGATATTGCCCCTTCCCGTCTCAGAATCCAGATATTTTTTATTTCCCTCTTTCAGCTTCCCCATGGCCTTATCCGCCGTCATAATAAATGATTTCATAGTTCCCGCTCCTTCTCGCTGTTCTATTTTATTATTATAAAATGCGAGGCCAGGGACTGTCAAATAAACCCTTTCTGATAATTATTAAGTTTTTATGAACCCTATTGACAGCATGATATTATATGATATATAGTATAGGCATCCAGTAATACTATACAGCATATAATATAAAAAACAGAACCGTATATCATAAGGAGTAGAGGACATGGTATTTAACACGGGAGCCGCGCTCCTGGATGCAATTGTGCTGGCGGTCGTATCCCAGGAACATCAGGGAACCTACGGATATAAAATCACACAGGACGTCCGGAGAGCCATTGATATTTCTGAATCCACTCTGTATCCGGTGCTCCGCCGCCTTCAGAAGGATGGCTGCCTGGAGACCTACGACATGGAATTCGGCGGACGAAACCGCCGCTATTACCGGATTACAGAAGCAGGAGCCGCACAGTTAAATCTGTACCGAAGTGAGTGGGCGATTTATTCTGCCAGAATTTCAAATCTATTTGCAGGGAGTGAAGAACGATGAACAGAGCCGAATTTATGAAAAAGCTTAACGCGCTTCTCTCGGACATTTCCCCTGAGGAACGGGAGGAAGCCCTTCAATATTATAACGATTATTTTGACGACGCCGGTCCGGAACAGGAGGCCCGGATTCTCACGGAGCTTGGAAGCCCTGAGCAGGTAGCATGGAAAATCAAGGCTGGCTTATCCGGCGATGATTCCGCTCCACGTCCTTCCAATCCGCCGTCCGAAAAGAAGGAACGGAATCTCTGGAAGCTACTGGCCATTATCCTGCTGTGTATCCTGCTTGCTCCCTTCGTGATTCCGGTGGGTGTCGGCGTTCTGGCTGTCCTTCTCTCTGTCATCATAGCCGTAATTGCCACGGTTGCCGCTATCCTGGTTTCCGGAATTGCGATTTTTATCGCCGGGATTTTTGTCATCGGCGTCGGCCTGGTTCAGCTCTTTACAGTTCCCGCTCTGGGCATTGCCACAGCAGGCGCAGGCTGCCTTCTGACGGCTCTCGGGATTCTGCTTTCCCTGGCTCTCCTGTGGATTGCCCTGAAGGTAGTTCCAGTGGTGGTACAGGGCATTGTAAATCTGATCCGGCTTCCCTTTCGAAAGGCAGGTGTTATCCAATGAAGCAATTTACAAAAATCTGTCTGATTCTGGCCGCTGTGCTGGCTGTCCTGGGCATTCTGGGACTCGGAACCGGCCTGCTTCTGGGCGCCAGCCCAAACCAGCTTATGAGACAGACGCCCGTATATGAGCTGCATCAGAAGTACGAACATTTTGACGAGCACCATGAGGATACCTGGGATTTGGATTGGGATTTGGATGAAGAATATGATTAATTTTATAGAATACAGGAGGTTTTGATTATGGGACAGAAAAAATTATACCGCTCTTTGAGTAACCGGATGATTTGCGGCGTATGCGGCGGTATCGGGGAGTATTTTAATATCGACCCGACGCTGATCCGTCTTTTATGGGTACTGCTTTCCATGGGGAGCTGTGGAACAGGACTGCTCATCTATATCATCGCTGCAGTGATTATTCCGGAAAACAACGGTTCCAACGTTATTTAAATTCAGAAGCTCAAAAGGCCCGCTGCGACAGCCGGGCCTTTTTTCCGGGACAGAATCATTTCCCCATTAACGAAGCGTTACGTTTGCTTCTCTCCGAGGCGCCGTCCGAACGTAACGGACCTTCGGATATCCGAGAAGCATACAGGCCTTAATAGTCTCTCCCTCTATCCCCAGCCATTCCTTCAATCTGTCATTTTTATCGGAAATGCGCTGCAGATAGCCATTATAGAGCGCTCCCAGGCCTTCCGCAACTGCCATCAATTCTATATTCTGGGCAGCCAGACCTGCGTCCAGACTCCAGTCGGAGGTAATATAAAGAACTGCCGGCGCATTGCGGAACAGGAAATCGTCGGCCGGATCTGCTTTTCGATGACGATTGAAACTTGCAAAGGGAATGAGTTCCTTTGCAAGCTCTGCTGCCGGAACGCCCGTCAATGCATCAATGTGATTCCAGACCAGTTCCTTCAGGGTGGACAGCTCCTGCTGTACCAGAATAAAATGGCAGCCCTGGTTGTTTTTGGCTGTCGCGGTATAGCGGCCTGCCTGAATCAGTTGTTCGATCTTCTCCGGCTCAATTTTACGTTCCTGATAGTCCCGGATACTCCGACGGAATTTGATGGCGTGAAGCAGTTTGTCCGGGTTCAAGGTAACCTGTTCCTTCTCGTACTCTTCCACATCAGACATATCATATTCCGGTATTGACACAGCGGCTTTCGGGCAGATTGCCACACAGTGTCCGCAAAGGAAGCAATCCCTCTTGGGCTCTGCCTTACCATCCTTCAGTACAAGATTATGGGCAATACAGTCCTTGACACAGATTCCACAGCCCACACACAGCTCTTTCTTTATCTCTATCATAATTCTTCTCCTTTCAGCTCCCGGATGTGTTCCAGCAAGGCTTCGCAGCCTTCCTTTACATCCTCATAGGTCGCGTCAAAATTACCGGTATACCAGGGATCCGCAATGTCCCGCGGATGATCCGTATAATCCAGAAGCAGGGACACCTTTTCTTCCGGATCCTTTCCCAATATCCGCATCATATTCCGGCGATTCCAGCTGTCCATACCGATAATATAATCATATTTATCATAATCCGAACGCTGCATTTGTACTGCCCGATGATCCCCACAGGGAATCCCCACTTCTTTCAACTTCGCTCTGGTTCCCCGGTGTACAGGATTCCCAATTTCTTCCATGCTCGTAGCGGCAGAATTGATGTAGAAATGATCTGCAAGGCCTCGACGGTTGACCAGATCCTGCATGACGTATTGAGCCATGGTGCTGCGGCAGATGTTGCCGTGGCAGACGAAAAGCACTTTTATCATAGTTTTATTTCTCCTTGTTTTGCCCTGGAATGCCCTATTTTGCAATTGGTCTATTGGAATTAATACCTACTATAGCTATATCGTTATCTGACTGAGAAGGTACATATACGCCTTCCAGCTTATTAAAATTTCGTATCACAAAACTAACCCCTTCGTCTTTCAACATTTTGAACGGGCTAATAG
>CAKRTY010000224.1 GCA_934402125.1 uncultured Anaerosacchariphilus sp.
GCGCTCTCACCGGAGAAAGCCTTGCTGTAGAAAAAAGCCTGGATACGCTTTCCGCAGAGGTTCCCCTTGGCGATCGGACTAATATGCTGTTCTCCGGAAGCTTTGTGACCTATGGACGCGGCCGGGCAGTTGTGACCGCCATCGGAATGCAGACCGAGGTCGGGAAGATTGCCGGACTTTTGAAATCTACCTCTGAAAAGCAGACGCCTCTCCAGGTAAATCTGGAAGCCTTTGGAAAAAAGCTTTCCATTTTAATTCTGTTTTTCTGCGGAATCTTATTTGCCCTCAGCGTGTTCCGGGGCGAACAGCCCGGCAACGCCTTTCTGTTTGCGGTCGCGCTTGCGGTCGCTGCAATCCCGGAGGCCTTAAGCTCCATCGTCACCATTGTTCTTTCCTTTGGAACACAGAAAATGGCGAAGGAACACGCTATCATTCGCAAGCTGCAGGCGGTGGAAGGTCTTGGAAGCGTCTCCATTATCTGTTCCGATAAAACAGGAACGCTTACCCAGAACAAGATGACCGTAGAGGATTATTATATAGATGAAAAACGGATTCCCGCATCTGCCATTGATGTAATGGATCCGGCGCAGCGATATCTTCTGGACTGCAGTATTTTATGCAATGATTCAACCAATGAAAATGGAGTCGAAATCGGAGATCCCACAGAAACTGCTCTGATTAATCTGGGAAGCCGCTGCGGAATTCATACCGCGGAAGTAAGAAGCGCTTATCCCAGGAACGGAGAACTTCCCTTTGACAGTGAACGTAAAATGATGTCAACCCTTCATAAGATAGACGGTGAAAACCGACTGATCGTAAAGGGCGCGGTAGACTGTCTCCTTGAACGGACGGAACAGATCTGGACCAAAGAGGGCGTCCGGGAAATGACAGCGGATGATAAAGAGAAAATCCAAAAACAGAATCAGGAATTTTCCATGGAAGGACTCCGTGTGCTTGCCTTTACCTACCGGCCTCTTCCGGAAGAACATCTCTTAACCACCGAAGATGAAAATCATCTGATCTTCCTGGGTCTGATCGCTATGATGGATCCGCCGAGAGAGGAATCGAAGGCAGCGGTTGCCGAATGTATCAGAGCCGGAATCCGGCCGGTTATGATCACCGGGGATCATAAGATAACAGCGGCGGCAATCGCGAAAAGAATCGGCATTTTACAGGACTTATCTGAAGCCTGTGAGGGAGCGGATATTGAACATTTAAGCGATGAGGAACTAAAAGCGCTGGTTCCGAATATTTCGGTATACGCAAGGGTATCCCCGGAGCATAAGATCCGTATTGTCCGCGCATGGCAGGAAAGAGGTATGATTGTCGCAATGACCGGAGACGGCGTCAATGACGCCCCTGCGCTGAAGCAGGCAGACATTGGCGTTGCCATGGGAATCACCGGAACAGAGGTTGCCAAGGATGCCGCTGCGATGGTACTTACCGATGATAACTTCGCAACGATTGTAAAGGCCGTGGAAAATGGACGTAACGTCTATCGGAATATTAAGTACGCAATCCAGTTTCTGTTATCCGGAAACTTTGGAGCAATCCTGACGGTTCTTTGCGCGTCGATAGCAGGCTTTCCGGTTCCGTTTGCGCCGGTACATCTGCTGTTTATCAATCTTCTGACAGACAGCCTGCCGGCGATTGCCTTAGGCGTGGAGCCCCATAGCAGTGAGGTCATGAAGGAAAAGCCGCGCGCTGCGGGTGAGTCGATTCTAACAAAAGATTTTCTCAGCAAAATCGGCCTGGAGGGCCTGATCATCGGTATCATGACGATGGTTGGATTTCTGACCGGATATCACCAGAACGGCGCGCTGCTTGGAAGCACGTACGCATTTGGAACCCTTTGCCTGTCGCGCCTGTTCCACGGTTTTAACTGCAAATCCGATCACCCGGTTCTCTTTACCAGACGCTTCTTTCACAATCCCTGGCTGCTGGGGGCCTTTGCCTTGGGCGCAGTGCTTATCACAGCCGTACTGACCCTTCCCGGCCTTCATCTGCTGTTTAAGGTGGAATCCCTGAACCTGACGCAGCTTGGCCAGGTGTACCTGTATGCAGTTACCAGTCTTCTGCTCATTCAGGCGCTGAAATGGATCCGCATGAAATCAAAAAAGAATGGAGGAAACCATGGATCTAAATAACTTATCTATGAAAAAAATTCGCGAACTCATCGTGTTTACCGCATTTCTTGTCATTGCGCTGTGGAAATTCGATATCGTGATCGATGTAATAAAAACCATCTGGGATATTCTGTCTCCCTTTGCGCTGGGAGGCGCCATCGCTTTTGTCATCAATGTCCCCATGAGCTTCTTAGAAAAGAAGCTCTTCGGAAACGCAAAGAAAAAAGGAACGAAGGCCGCCGAAAAATTCGCGCGGCCCATAAGCCTGCTTCTCACCCTTATCGGGATCGTCGGTATCCTTGTCCTCGTGATGTTTGGAGTCATTCCCCAGCTTACCCGGACCATCGGAACTCTAATCACAAACATCACTGCCTTTATTCCTCAGATGCAGGCCTGGATCCTGGAATTTTCACACAATAACCAGGAAATCATGCAGCTGGTAAACCAGATCCGGTTTGATCCGGACCAGGCCGTCAGATGGGGAATGGGCCTTCTGGGAAAAGGAACCGGAAATGTAATGAACACAACCATACTGGCTGTCGGCTCCATCGTCAGCGGTATCACGACCTTTTTTATCGCGTTTTCTTTTGCCTGTTATATTCTGTTTCAGAAAGAAAAATTGCACATTCAGGTAAAGAAGGTCTTTTTTGCCTTTCTCCCAAAAGAAAAAGCAGAAACTTCCCTTCGAATCTGTTCCCTGACTTATCGAACCTTTGCAAATTTTCTTACCGGGCAGTGCCTGGAAGCGGTGATTCTCGGAAGTATGTTTCTTCTTACCTTAAGTATTTTAAAAATGCCCTATGCGCTTTTAATCGGAATCCTGATTGCGTTTACCGCTTTGATTCCCATTTTCGGCGCATTCATAGGCTGTGCAACGGCAGCCTTTCTCATTTTCATGGTAAGTCCCAAACAAGCTGTTTTGTTTATTCTTGTATTTCTGGTTCTTCAACAGCTGGAGGGAAATCTGATTTATCCTCATGTAGTCGGCGGCTCTGTCGGGCTGCCCTCCATCTGGGTGCTTGCGGCTGTGACAATTGGCGGAAATCTTATGGGAATTGTGGGAATGCTTGTCTTTATCCCACTAACCTCCGTTTTGTATACCCTTTTCCGGGAGTACGTATATCTGCGCCTGAAAAAACGACACATAAACTGGCAAAATTTTTCTTGACCTCTCTTTTTCTCCGCGTTACTATAAGAAAGATTTAAAATCGTATTCTTATGACATCGAAAAGGAGAGCCTGCTATCTATGTTAGATCTGACCGAAGGGCGCCCGTTCCGGGCGCTTCTTATCTTTGCGCTTCCGGTAATCGGAGGTAATCTGTTCCAGTTAT
>CAKRTY010000225.1 GCA_934402125.1 uncultured Anaerosacchariphilus sp.
CTACTGCCACAATCTTCACATCCGGCTTCTGGGACTTCAAATATTCGCCTGTACCTGTCAGAGTTCCGCCTGTGCCGACGCCCGCTACAAAAATATCGACTGCTCCATCGGTATCCTTCCAGATCTCCGGACCGGTAGTTGCCTTGTGTGCCGCCGGATTTGCCGGATTTACGAACTGTCCCGGGATAAAGCTGTTCGGAATTTCCTTCGCCAGCTCTTCTGCCTTGGCGATAGCTCCCTTCATTCCCTTGGCTCCTTCGGTCAGAACCAGCTCTGCGCCATATGCCTTCAGAATATTTCTACGCTCTACGCTCATGGTATCCGGCATGGTCAGAATGATACGGTAGCCCTTGGCTGCTGCGATGGAGGCAAGTCCGATTCCTGTATTTCCGGAGGTAGGCTCGATGATAACGGAGCCTTCCTTCAAGTTGCCCTTTGCCTCTGCGTCCTCGATCATTGCTTTCGCGATACGGTCTTTTACGCTTCCGGCGGGATTGAAATACTCAAGCTTTACCAGTACGGTAGCTTCCAGTCCCAGCTCCTTTTCTACGTTTGTTACCTCTACCAGAGGTGTATTACCGATGAGTCCTAAAGTTCCCTTATAAATGTTTGCCATGGTTCTGTTCTCCTTTCAATCTCCTCATATTATGTTTTTTGTATTCATATATTTCCTATCTGTTTAGTAGTATATATCTCTCTTCTGAAATTGTCAATAGCTTTTTTTATTTTTTTCTGATAAACTAAGCAGGGAAACAACGACCGGAAAGGATAGAGAAAATATGAAATTACAGCAATTATTAAGCCAGGTTCGAAAAGCCATCGATACCTACCATATGATCGAGGACGGAGATCGCATTGCCATCGGCATCTCCGGCGGGAAGGACAGCCTGACCCTGCTCTATGCATTACATGGACTGCAGCGCTTTTATCAGAAAAAATTTGAAATTGAGGCTATTACCGTAGATCTGGGCTTCCCTGATTTCGACCTGAGCCCGATTCAGGCTCTTTGCGATGAGCTGGGCGTGCGATATACGATTGTAAAGACCGAGATCTATGATGTGGTGTTCCGGGTCCGGAAGGAAAGTAATCCCTGCGCCCTCTGTGCGAAAATGCGAAAAGGTGCCCTGAACGAAACCATTAAGAAGCTGGGCTGCAATAAAATTGCCTATGCCCATCATAAGGACGATGTGGTGGAAACCATGCTGCTCTCCCTTTTATATGAAGGACGCTTTCATTCCTTCGCTCCGGTAACCTATCTGGATCGGATGGATCTGACACTGATTCGCCCTCTCATCTATGTGGACGAGGCAGATGTCATTGGCTTCCGGAATAAATATCAGCTTCCGGTCTGCAAAAGTCCCTGTCCTGCAGACGGCCACACCCGGCGGGAATATGCCGGAAATCTGGTACAGCAGCTCTGCCATGAAAATCCAGGGGCCAAGGAACGAATGTTCCGGGCGGTCTTGGACGGGTTGTATCAGCCCTTTGAGGATGCGGAGTATGTACGGAATTTAATCCATTCCTGACACCAAAAATCGCCCGGGCCTGCCGGCCCGAGCGATTTTTCTGTTAGCTTCCTGTTTTATTGCTTATGATTCCAGAAGAATGGTAAATGGTCCGTCATTCAGAAGCTCTACCTTCATATCTGCGCCGAACTCTCCCCGTTCAACCACAGCAACTTCCTTTTTGCAACTTTCAATGATGTATTCGTAGAGCTCATTTGCCATATCCGGACCCGCCGCCTCTGTAAATCCCGGCCGGTTCCCATGTCTGCAGTCCGCGTACAGTGTAAACTGCGAAACCAGCAGAAGCTCTCCGTTTACATCCTTCAGGGACTTATTAATCTTACCATTTTCGTCCGAAAAAATGCGCAGGCCGATCATTTTCTTTACCAGACGGTCTGCGTCTTCTCTTGTATCTTCTTTTCCCACACCAATCAGAACCAGATAGCCCTGATTGATACGGCCGATGGTTTCCTCATGCACCGTCACCGATGCATGGGAAACCCGCTGTATCACAAACTTCATTTAAAATACGACTCCTGTCAGATCTTATCGTGTTCCTTTTCCTTCTAAGCGACAAATTCGCGAATCATATGAATGGTCCCATCAATACCCAGGGTAGCTGTATTCAGGGATAAATCGTAACCTGCAGCTTCTCCCCATTTCTTGCTGGTATAATAATTATAGTAGCTTGCACGGCGCTTATCCGTCTTAATAATCAAATCCTTGGCTTTGGCGTCCGTGAGATCGTGGCGTCTCGCAATCCGCACAATACGATCCTGGAGATCTGCATGCAGGAATACATTCACCACATTCGGGAACTCTGCCAGCGCATAGTCGGCGCAGCGTCCTACAATCACGCAGGGGCCTTCCTTGGCGATATTCTTAATCGCGTCAAACTGTGCCAGGAAAATTTTATGATTCAGAGGCATCTCCGAAAAGGAGGAGGTGGTGTAGCCCAGGGAATAGGTATCCATCACCAGGGAATAGAGGAAGCTGTTGGTCGGCTTCTCATCGTGATTTTCAAAAATCTCCTGGCAGAGCCCGCTGTCCTTAGCCGCTCTCTCCAGCAATGCCTTGTCATAAAAGGGAACCTTCAATTCTTCCGCAAGCTGCTTTCCTATATCGTGACCGCCGCTTCCATACTGACGTCCAATGGTAATAATGGTATTTGATGCCATATAATCCGTCTCCCTTCTGTTTCTTCTTGACTATATTATACAACATTTTATAGGAAAAGGAAACCGGAAATTATTCTACGTAATAGATATAAGATGCTTTCCGTTCTTTTGGCTCTGCCGAAGCCGCAGCCGCATAACCCAGCACACAGTGGCCGATGCCCTCATAATCTCCTTCAATCCCGAGAGTTTTCAGGATTTCCTTACCTTCCTCGCTCTCGAATTCCTCTTTTGCCCGGTGAATCCAGCAGCTTCCAAGTCCCAGATCCGCAGCAGCCAGCATCAGATTGCCCATCACGAGGCTGCCGTCGTATATATGCGTCGGTTTGTTCTTGTCCGCCAGCACCACCAGTACCACAGGAGCGCCATAGAACGGATCCGCTTTTGAACCCATAATTTCTGCGTTCATCTTTGAAAGCTTATCCCGCAGCTCCTTATTGGTTACGGCTATTATAATCGGGGACTGCATTCCCATTCCGGTCGGCGCCCAGGTGCCGGCCTCCAATACTTTATCAAGCAACTCCTTCGGAACCATATCCGGCTTAAAATTCCGGCAGCTTCTTCTCTCTTTGATGGTCTTTAATGTCTCAGCCATGATGTGTCACTCCTCTCGTTTTTCCAATTATAGCATGACGGTATTGCTTTTGCACCCCATTTTCACAATTTCTTTCACACCATTTTTTCTTCCATAAAAAGGAGCCCCGCCGCTTCCGCGGCGAGACTCCTCGCTCCATTATCCTTCGATGGAGATGTAC
>CAKRTY010000226.1 GCA_934402125.1 uncultured Anaerosacchariphilus sp.
GAAATATGGGGCGTCAGAATTACATTTTCCATATCCCAGAGCGGGTGATCGGCAGGCAGCGGTTCCGGGTCTGTAACGTCCAGACAGGCTCCGGCGATCCGTTTTTCCCGAAGTGCCTGCACCAGCGCGTCGGTATCTACCGTTATACCGCGGCCCACGTTGATGAGCACCGCATTTTTCTTCATCAGAGCCAGCCGCTCCGCATTCATCAGATGTCTGGTATCTGCATTACCCGGCAGGCTCATGGCCACGATATCCGCTTTGGGAAGCTCCCTCTCCAGACGCTCCAGCGTATAGAGATCGTCTACGCCCTCCGGCTTTCTGCCCTCTCTGCGCTTGATTCCTACGGTACGGCAGCCCAGCGCCTTCATCTTCTGGGCGAACATGGTTCCGATATCGCCCATACCGATGACCAGCACACGGCTTCCCTGAACGACCTGTACATGGCCTTCGCTTTTCCAGATATGCTCCCGCTGGTTCCGCGCATAGAGGTTCAGCTTTTTTTGAAGCTCAAAAAGGACGCCGATCATGTGCTCAGAGATAGCCAGACCGTAGGCCCCGGTCGCGTTGGTCAGCACAGCGCCCTTTGGCAGGGCACCGTCGCAGAACCCTTCCGTTCCGGCGTTATTGAGCTGCAGCCACTTCAGCTCCTCTGCGTACGGCAACAGCGCAGGATCCACATTTCCCAGAATCACCTCTGCGTCGCGGATGACCTCTTCCGTCACCTCCTTCTGCAGACAGTAACAGAATTCCAGATGACGGAAATTCATCTCCAGACGCTCCTTCTGTCTCTCGTCAAGAGGCAGCGTAACCAGAATCTTCATAAGACTCTCACACTCCTGTATCGCCTTATACCCGGATCTTCACACCCCTGGTATCCCGGCTTCCGGCTTTTAATTTATTTAATACCAGCTGCTTTTCCTTATATTCCACAGTTTCCTCTGTGCCTGCGTGATACAGATATACAGCCTCCAGTCCGTCTGTTTCTGCCAAGCGCACGCCCCGGACTCCCACAGCGCCTTTTTTCTTCTCCGGAATCTCTGCCACGTCAAACCGCAGAAAATATCCGTCGCGGCTCTGCAGTACGACCTGCTCGGTTCCGTCTGTAACCATAACCTTCAGAAGCTCATCTCCATCGTTCAGCTTTGTAGCCGCCATGGTCCTCATCTTGGTCTCAAACTCACTGCCGTCTACGATTTTCAGCATACCCTGACGGGTGACAAACAATAGCTTCTGATGCTTCAGCTCTTCCATGCTTCCGATTCCTGCCAGCTGTTCCTCACTGCTGGAGAAATTGCCGAAATTATCGATGGGCATTCCCTTATCCCGGAACTTGCCATAGGGAAGATCCGGAACCTTGACGGTGTGCAGCTTACCGGTATCTGTAAATATGCATAGCTTACCCGTATTGATACAGGAAAATACAAACCGATTTTCTCCATCGGCCGCTTCCTTGTTCCGGTCATAGGCGGACATATCGATGGTTCTGGCATATCCGAAGCGATCCATCAGGAACATCACCGGCATTTCCTCGATCTTTTTCTCTTCAAATACGATGGCCTCCGCGTTCTCCACGGCTGTCCGTCTGGGACGGGCATAAGCCTTCTTGATGGCCTCCATATCCTTCAGAATCACCCGGGTCATGCTTGCATGATTTTCCAGAATATCCTCATATTCCGCAATGTTCTTCAGGGTCTTCTGATTTTCCTCCATCAGTGCCTGTATCTCCAGACCAATCAGACGGTAAAGACGCATCTCCAGGATCGCCTGGGCCTGACGCTCCGTGAACCGCAGCTTTGCGGCGCGTTTTCTGGATGCCTCGGATTTAAAGCGGATGCCGTCGGTTACGCCTTCTGTCAGACAGGCTCTGGCCTCTTTGATGTGATTGCTGCCCCGGAGAATCTCGATGATCAGATCGATGACCTCGCAGGCCTTGATCAGGCCCTCCTGAATCTCCCGCTTTTCCTGTTCCCTGGCAAGAAGCGTCCGGTATCTCCGGGTGGTCAGCTCGTACTGGAATTCGATATAGTGCTCGAGAATCTGACGGAGGCTTAAGGTCTCCGGCTTCCCGTCGGCAACCGCCAGCATATTTACGCCAAAGGTATCCTCCAGACGGGTCTTTTTATAGAGCATATTTTTCAGGTTCTCGGTATCTGCGCCCTTTTTCAGCTCCAGGACAATCCGGATCCCTTCCTTGGAGGACTGATTGGAAATATCGGTAATCTCCGGTGCTTTTTTGCTCTCCACAAGGCCTGCCACGTCGTTCAGGAATTTGGCGATATTGGCGCCGATCATCGGATAGGGAATCTCTGTGATCACCAGCTGCTCTTTGCCGCCTTTTAGCTTCTCCACCTTTATCTTACCGCGGATCTTGATCTTGCCCACGCCGCTGTCATAGATCGCCGGAAGCTCGTCCTTATTGACGATAATGCCTCCTGTGGGAAAATCCGGTCCCGGCATCAGCTCCAGCAGCTTCTCCGTGGATATCTCCGGGTTTTTCAGATAAGCCTTCGCCGCATCAATTACCTCTCCCAGGTTGTGGGGCGGTATACTGGTGGCCATGCCGACTGCGATACCGTCGGAGCCATTGACCAGAAGGTTCGGCAGACGCACCGGCAGCACAGAAGGCTCCTTCTCTGTCTCATCGAAGTTCGGTACGAAATCCACCACGTCTTTATCCAGATCCGCCAGAAAGGTCTCCTGGGTCACCTTCTGGAGTCTGGCCTCCGTATATCGCATAGCTGCGGCGCCGTCGCCCTCGATGGAGCCGAAATTGCCGTGTCCGTCCACCAGAGGCATTCCCTTTTTAAAGTCCTGGGACAGAACAACCAGGGTCTCGTAGATAGAACTGTCGCCGTGCGGGTGGTATTTACCCATGGTATCGCCAACGATACGTGCCGATTTTCTGTGGGGCTTATCGTGATCTAAGTGAAGCTCACTCATATCGTAGAGAACACGGCGCTGTACCGGCTTTAAACCGTCTCTGGCATCCGGGATCGCACGGGAGGTGATGACGCTCATGGAGTAATCCAGATAGCTCTTCTGCATTTCCTCCGAATATTCAGTTCGCAATATTTTTTCAGACATGGTAAACTCTCCTTCTATGCGTCGATCTCTGCCTCGTCGGCATGGTCATAGATAAATTTTTTTCTCGGCGGAACATCATTTCCCATTAGAAGCTCCGTCACTTCGCTTGCCATGCGGGCATCCTCGATCTCCACACGCTTGAGCACACGGTTTTCCGGGTTCAGCGTCGTCTCCCAGAGCTGATCCGCGTCCATCTCGCCGAGACCCTTATAACGCTGCAGAGTAAAGTCCCCGGCGTGGCTTTTTCGATACTCCTCTAACGCCTTATCGTCGTACAGATAACGTTCTTCCCCCCGCTTCGGAACCACCTTGTAGAGAGGCGGCATTGCGATATATACATGTC
>CAKRTY010000227.1 GCA_934402125.1 uncultured Anaerosacchariphilus sp.
GACCGGAATCAAAAACCTGAAAATCAAGTATAATAAGGTATTCGGCTATTACCTGGAGGTCACCAATTCCTATAAGGACATGGTACCGGAGACCTGGATGCGGAAGCAGACCCTGACCAACGCGGAGCGTTATATTACGCCGGAGCTGAAGGAGCTGGAGGATACGATTCTTGGGGCGGAGGAGAAACTGACAGCCCTGGAATACGGCCTGTTCTGCGAGATCCGGGACAGCATTGCCGCCCAGGTGCTGCGGATCCAGAAGACGGCCAAGGCGGTGGCTCTGGTGGACGTGTTTGCCTCCCTGGCCTTCGTGGCAGAGCGGAACCATTTTGTGCGTCCGAAGATGAATGAAAAGGGCGTCATTGATATCAAAGGCGGCCGCCACCCGGTGGTGGAGCAGATGATTGAAAATGACATGTTTATCCCCAACGATACCTATCTGGATAATAACTCCAAGCGGATTTCCATTATCACCGGGCCGAATATGGCCGGAAAATCCACCTATATGCGCCAGGCGGCGCTCATCGTGCTGATGGCCCAGGTGGGAAGCTTTGTTCCGGCGGACAGCGCGAAAATCGGTATCGTAGACCGGATCTTCACCCGGGTGGGAGCCTCCGACGATCTGGCTTCCGGACAGAGTACCTTTATGGTGGAGATGACAGAGGTGGCGAATATTCTGCGGAATGCTACCGGCAACAGTCTTCTGATTCTCGATGAGATCGGAAGAGGAACCAGTACCTTTGACGGACTGGCCATTGCCTGGGCAGTTATAGAATATATCAGCAATCCGAAGATTCTCGGAGCCAAGACCCTCTTTGCCACCCATTACCATGAGCTGACCGAGCTGGAGGGTTCCCTGGCAGGCGTCAACAATTATTGTATCGCCGTCAAAGAGAAGGGCGATGATATTGTATTTCTGCGGAAAATCATCCGGGGCGGCGCAGACAAGAGCTATGGCATCCAGGTGGCGAAGCTGGCAGGCGTGCCGGATCCGGTGATTGCAAGGGCCAGAGAGCTGGTGGAGGAATTAAGCGAAGCAGATCTCTCCCTGAATCCGCAGGCGCTTCCGGTGGAAATGAACATGGAGTCTGAGCAGATATCCCTGTTTGATACTGTGAAGGACGACGACATCATTACAGAGATCCGGGATATGGATCTGGGAAATATGACGCCCCTGGACGCGCTCAATACCATTTACCGGCTGCAGAATAAGATAAAGAACAGGTGGTGATCGAATGGCGGATATTCAGGTACTGGATCAGAAAACAATCGATCAGATCGCGGCGGGAGAGGTCATAGAACGGCCCTCCTCCGTGGTCAAGGAGCTTGTGGAAAATTCCATAGACGCGGGAGCGACGGCTGTGACGGTGGAGATCCGTGACGGCGGCACCTCCTTTATCCGGGTGACTGACAATGGAAGCGGGATCGACCGCAATCAGGTGTCGGTTGCCTTTTTGCGCCATTCCACCAGCAAAATCCGGGCAGTGGAGGATCTCTTTCACGTGGCTTCCCTGGGCTTTCGCGGGGAGGCTCTTTCCAGCATTGCGTCCATCGCCATGGTGGAGCTGATTACCAAGACAAGGGAAGCGGACGCGGGCGTCCGGTACGTCATCGAGGGCGGCGTGGAAAAGAAGCTGGAGGAGATGGCAGCGCCGGAGGGAACGACCTTTCTGGTGCGCAGCCTCTTTTATAACACCCCAGCCCGGCGGAAGTTCTTAAAATCCCCCATGACTGAGGCGGGATATATCAGCGATCTGATGGAGCGCCTGGCCCTGTCCCATCCTGACATTTCTTTCCAGTTTATCAACAATGGACAGACAAAGCTGCATACCTCGGGCAATCACAGTCTGAAGGATGTGATTTACCATATTTACGGCCGTGAGATCGCAGCCAACCTGGCGGAGATCGACGCGGTACAGGGACCGGTGCATATGACCGGCTTCATCGGAAAACCGGTGATTTCCAGAGGAAACCGGGCCTATGAGAATTATTTCATCAATGGCCGGTATATCAAGAGCAATGTCATCGCAAGAGGGATAGAGGAAGGGTACCGGACCTTTCTAATGCAGCACAAGTACCCCTTCACAGCGCTGCATTTCGCCATAGACGGAGACCTTCTGGACGTCAATGTGCATCCCACCAAGATGGAGCTGCGCTTCTCCAACCAGGAGCAGCTTTACCGGTTTGTGAAGGATACGGTTCACCAGGGACTGATGGGACGGGAGCTGATTCCGGAGGTAGAGCTGCCAAAAGCGGAGCCTCCGAAGCCGGAATTCCAAAAAACGGAACTCCCCAAAACAGAACTTCCAAAAGCAGAACCTCCGAAGGCAGAATCTCTGGAACAAAAGGTTCAGGAAGAAAAGCCGATAGAGATCCCGTCCGCCCCCACGCCCCAGGAACGGAACCTGGAGTATTTCATGGCGCAGATGAAGAAGCGGGTAAACGCGGAATACCAGGAGAAAAAGGCAGCTCCGGAGCGGAAGGCGAAGCCGGAACCGGAACAGAAATCGGAACAGAAACCGGAACAGAAGCCGGAGCTTCTGCGGGAAGAGGGCGCGTACCAGCTGGATCTTTTTGAGCACCGCCTGCTGAACCCGAAGACGAAATCCGATATAATTCTGATTGGCCAGCTGTTTGACACCTACTGGCTGGTGCAATTTGAAGATAAATTTTATCTGATCGACCAGCACGCGGCCCATGAGAAGGTGCTCTACGAGCGGACGGTGAAAGCTCTGGAGAAGAAGGAAATCATCTCCCAGATGGTGAGTCCGCCGCTGATCCTGACCTTAAATATGCAGGAGGCGGCCAGACTTATGGAATATCAGGATTATTTTAAGGAGCTGGGCTTTGAGATCGAACCCTTCGGCGGAAAGGAATACGCGGTCAGCGCAGTTCCGGCCAACCTGTACGGCTTGGCAGAGCAGGATTTATTCATGGAGCTTCTGGACAACCTGGAGTATGCCGGAGGCAAAAATACAGAGATGATTCTGGATAAAATCGCCTCCATGTCCTGTAAGGCAGCTGTCAAGGGAAACCAGCGGCTGTCCACGGCGGAGGCCCGGGAGCTCATCGAGGAGCTGCTGACCCTGGATAATCCCTATAACTGCCCTCATGGACGGCCTACGATTATCGCCATGACGAAGCAGGAAATCGAGAAGAAATTTAAGAGAATTGTGTAAAAAGGAGGATGGTGCTGTGGAGGCAGGAAAACCGACGGTTTCCATTATCATTCCGGTATATAACGCGGAAAAGTATCTGGCCCGCTGTGTAGACAGCGTACTGGGACAGGAATATACAGATTTTGAGCTGCTTCTCATCGACGACGGAAGCAGGGACGGATCCGGCGCCATGTGCGACGCTTACGCGGCGGCGGATTCCCGGGTGCGGGTTTTCCATAAGGAAAACGCGGGTGTTTCCTCGGCCCGAAAT
>CAKRTY010000228.1 GCA_934402125.1 uncultured Anaerosacchariphilus sp.
TCTGGTATAGGATATTTAATTTTTAACAAGAAACCTGACGTACAGAATCGTCGCCTTGCCGCGTTCTGTATCCAGGCGGTCATCCATAAAATACAATCCGGGCTGCGCGCGGAGTGGCGAAGCGCACCCATTTGGAGGAAGTTATGTGGTATGTCATTCAGGTTCCCACGGGACAGGAAGAACAAATCATAGAAGAGGCAAAAAGGTATGAGGTGACGAAGTATCTGATAGAAATCTTTACCCCACACTGGGAAAATCAGAAAAAGATACAGGGAGAATGGAAAGAGCTTACAGGCGTCATTTTCCCGGGTTATCTCTTTGTCATCACAGAGACGCCGGAATTGCTCTACGAGACATTGAAACGCATTCCAAGGCTCACAAGGCTGCTTGGCACAGGCGAAAGATGGACGTCCCTTCCGAAAGAAGACATCTTGCTGTTGGAGCTTTTATCCGGACAGGAGCGGCTTTTGAAAATGTCCCGGGGATATCAGAAGGATGGCAGAATCTATGTGACGGAAGGCCCGTTAAAGGGGCTGGAACATCTGATATGCCGGGCGGACCGGCATAAGCGGATTGCCTGGCTGAAGGTGAAGCTGTTGGGAGAGGCGCGGAGACTGAAGGCGGGGCTGGAGATTGTGAGGAAAATATAGAAATAAAGGAAGAAGGCACATGTATTTAAAAATAAAGAAAATAATGGATTCGTTTCTGGCAGCAATGGGGTTGATCGTGTTATCACCCCTTTTTTGTGTTCTGATTATCTGGATCAAACTGGATTCCAAAGGCCCGGTTCTGTTCAAACAGAAACGAATCGGAATTCATAAAAAGACATTTCACATATTGAAATTCCGTACCATGCGGATCGACACGCCGAAGGATATGCCGACCCATATGCTGGCCGACCCGGAGCAATATATTACAAAAGCAGGACATTTTCTGCGGAAGACCTCTCTGGATGAGCTGCCGCAGATTATCAATATTCTGATGGGCGATATGAGTATCATTGGACCCCGTCCGGCTCTCTGGAATCAGTATGACCTGATAGCCGAGCGTGACAAATACGGAGCCAACGACGTCCTTCCGGGGCTGACTGGCTGGGCGCAAATCAACGGCCGTGACGAACTGGAAATCCCGGTAAAAGCAAAGCTGGACGGCGAATATGTGGCGAAGCTCCGTAAGGGCAGCTTAAGCGGTTTTCTGATGGATATCCGCTGCTTCTTTGGAACCATCGTCAGCGTCCTGCGATCCGATGGCGTCGTAGAAGGCGGAACTGGGGAAATGAAGAAGCAGAGAGAGCAGAAGGCGGGAAAGCAGTTATGAAAAAAGTCTTGATTACAGGAGTGAACAGCTATATCGGTATGTCCTTCTAAGCTTGGTCGAATAAGGAGCATACAGGTGAATTTCATATTTATACAGTAGATATGATAGACGGAAGCTGGCGGGAAAAGAGTTTCGCGGGATATGACGCGGTGTTTCATGTGGCCGGAATTGCCCATGCGGACGTGGGAAAAGTGTCCGAAGAGCGCAAAGCTTTCTATTATAAAATCAATCGAGATCTGGCTATCGAGACAGCAGAGAAAGCGAAGTCAGACTGCGTGGGACAGTTTGTGCTGATGAGCAGCATGATTATCTATGGAGAAAGTGCCGGACTCGGAAAGCGAAAAATTGTGACAAAAGAGACAAAGCCTCATCCGGCAAATTTCTACGGCGATAGCAAATGGCAGGCAGATAAGGGCGTCCGGAAACTGGGAAACGATAGCTTCCATGTGGCAGTCCTGCGTCCGCCGATGATTTACGGAAAAGGCAGTAAAGGAAATTATCCGCTGCTGGCGAAAATGGCGAAGAAGCTTCCGGTATTCCCTGATATCAAAAATGAGCGGAGCATGCTCTATATCGATAATCTCTGTGAATTCCTGTGTCTGCTGATGCAGTCCGGGAAAGCAGGAATTTATTTCCCGCAGAACGCGGAATATGTGCGAACCAGCGAAATGGTACGTGAAATAGCAAAAGCAGCGAGTCATAAGATCTGGATTACAAAGCTTCTGAATCCGGCTGTATGGATAGCCGGGAAGATTCCGGGAAAGATCAGCGGAATGGTGAATAAGGCGTTTGGAAATATGTGTTATGAGAAATCCATGAGCCAGGCATTTCAGGGAAGCTATCGGGTAGTAAAGCTGTCAGAAACGATCATCAGGACAGAGGGAAAGCAGTCATGAAAAAGCATTTACTGGTAATCAGTCAATATTTCTATCCAGAGCAGTTTCGTATCAATGATCTCTGCCAAGAATGGGTAAAACGCGGATATGAGGTTACTGTAGTAACCGGCATTCCCAATTACCCGGCTGGAAAATTTTATGATGGATATGGATGGTTTAAACGGAGAAAAGAAGAATATGAAGGCATCCGTATTATCCGGCTTCCTCTGATTCCACGAGGACACAATAGTCTGATGTTGGCACTCAACTATGCTTCGTTTGTGGTATCCGGTTGGTTCTGGAGTCATTTTACCAGAATTAAAGCGGATAAGATATTTATGTTTGAGGTATCTCCGATGACGCAGGCTTTGCTTGGCGTCTGGTATAAAAAACGGCGGAAAATCCCCTGCTATCTGTATGTGCAGGATTTGTGGCCGGAAAATGTGGAGATCGTAACCGGAATTCATAATAAGAAAATCATTCATGCCATTGACAAAATGGTGGATTTTATCTATCAGAATTGCAATGTGTTATTTGAGACATCCCCTTCCTTTGTGAAAACCATAGAAGAGAGAAAAAGCGCATGGAAAGTATCCGGCGAGAAGAAAAAGAGTAAAGTGGTGTATTGGCCTCAGTATGCAGAAGAATTCTATCAGCCGGCAAAGCGGGAATCGCTTACGGATATGCCGGAAAATGACAGGTTTAAAATCGTGTTTACCGGAAATATCGGATATGCGCAGGGGTTGGATATTTTGCCTAAGACAGCGGTGATTTTGAAAGAAAAAGGAATCTGTTGTGATTTTGTGATTATCGGGGATGGAAGATATAGAGAGACACTGGAGCAGGAAATCAGCAAAGCAAATGTGAAAGAAATGTTCCATTTACTTGGACGAAAGCAGCCGGACCAGATACCAGCATATCTGGCCTGGTGCGATGCAGCATTTATCTCCTTTGCTGATAATCCTCTATTTGAAAAGACGATTCCGGCCAAGCTTCAGTCCTACATGGCCTGTGGCATGCCAATTCTGGCAGCAGCATCCGGTGAAACGAAGCAGATCTTGGAAGAGGCAGAGGCAGGGCTAAGCTGTAAGATAGGAAACGCGGAAGCGTTAGCAGAAACAATAGTTCGAATGAGCCGGTTGAAGAAAGAAGAACTGGAAATTATGGGAAAGAACTCACTGGAGTATTGCCGGAGAGAATTCGGTAAGGAGATGCTGGTGGGGG
>CAKRTY010000229.1 GCA_934402125.1 uncultured Anaerosacchariphilus sp.
CCGTAGTTCTTCGCCACTGCGTCTGCCAGCGGAGTGGATACGATAGACTTCACAGCCACCGGCTTCTCCGGCATGGTACCCTTTTCGATACGGCCTGCGCAGATATAGTCCAGAAGCAGAACGCCCATCTCATTACCGGAAACCAGCTCATAGCTGCCGTCCGGGCACTTCATAGCGATACCGACACGATCCGCGTCCGGATCCGTTGCCAGCATCAGATCCGCGCCGGTCTTCTCTGCCAGCTCCAGACCCAGACGGAGCGCCTCGAAAATCTCCGGGTTGGGATAGGGGCAGGTGGGGAAGTGACCGTCCGGATACTGCTGCTCCGGCACGATAGTCACATCGGTGATACCGATATCCTTCAGCACCCGGGTAACCGGAACCAGACCGGAACCGTTCAGCGGGGAATATACCAGCTTCAGACCGGAGGCTGCACAGATACCGGGACGGACGCTGCGGGCCTCAATGGCCTGATACAGGGCTTCCTTACAGTCCTCGCCCACGTATTCGATCAGGCCTGCCTTTACGCCCTCCTCAAAATCCATGACCTTCGCGCCGGTCAGAATATCGGTTTTCTGAATCTCCGCATATACGATATCCGCGGCCTCGTCTGTCATCTGACAGCCGTCCGGACCGTAGGCCTTATAGCCGTTGTATTTTGCCGGGTTATGGGACGCCGTCACCATAATGCCCGCATTTGCCTGGTAGTAACGGGTCGCAAAGCTCAGAGCCGGAACCGGCATCAGAGCGTCATAGATCCGGACTTTAATTCCGTTGGCTGCCAGCACGCTGGCTGCGGTCTTCGCGAAAACATCGCTGTTGATCCGGCTGTCATAGCTGATGGCTACCAGCTGATTGCCGCCCTGGGTCTTTACCCAGTTCGCCAGACCCTGGGTGGCCTGACGGACCACATAGATATTCATGCGGTTGGAGCCTGCGCCCAGCACGCCGCGAAGGCCTGCGGTACCAAACTTCAGAGCCACCGCAAAGCGATCCTTGATCTCGTCGTCCTTTCCTTCGATCCCCTTCAGCTCCTCTGTGAGAGCTGGATCCTCCAGTTCTGTGTCCATCCAACGCTTATAATCGTCCAAATACATACCTTATACCTCTCTCATGTATATTTTTAGATATGGTTATCTTTTTCTAAGTTTAGAATATTTGTACAGAAAAGTCAATCTATTCGACTATCTTTTACAGCATATTTACCGTATCAGCAAATTTTTTACCATTTTCTTCCTTCGCTCACTCTGCGACAGGAAAACGCGAAGCTTCTCGGCGCTCTTTTCCGGCACCCAGGCCTTATTTGTATGGTAATAATGATGAATCAGCTTCCAGGCCTTCTCCGGATAACAGAGGCTGGCAGCCAGATATAGCCGTTCCCCTCCGGACAGTGGGATCTCCTGCTCGTAGGCGGCCAGCATCCGCTCCGCCAGCGTCAGGCTCCAGTTATGCTTCTCCATCATTTTCCGCAGGAACAGACAAAGGTCATTAAGCTGCACATTGACTTCAAAACGGGCAAAGTTCACCAAGGCCGTCTCCTGCCGGTTCAGCAGGACATTGTGATGGACATACTCCCCGTGGCAGAGGCGCTCTTCCTCCACCGCCTGTCGATAGAGCTTCTCGCTCTCAGAGGATTTCAGAAGCTCCAGGGCCTCCGCTCCGTTCCGGAAGATATCCTCGGCATATTTCAGATACAGCAGTTCAAATTCGCCCTTTTTCTGCCGCCCCCGGATAAAATTTCTGGCGCGCTTCAGTTCCCGGTTATGTTTCTCTAACTCTCCGGTCCGATCCGCGCCCAGAATCCAGCGGCGCTCCTCCCCCTCTGCTCCCAGGACGCCCCGGAGCTCCCGGTGTACCCGGGCCAGCAGGCGCGTGCTCCGCAGAATTTCTTCCTCGTTTTTGGGATCACATTCCCGGCCCGCCGGCCAGTCCTTGACCACATAGGGCGTCTCATAATCGCCCACGCTCACCAGCTCTCCCTCCCGGTTGGCCAGCACCCGGTCCACCGCGCAGACGCCGCCATTTGCCAGCCGCTCCAGCACGCGCTGCTCCAGGGGAAGCCTGGAACGCGAGCCCGCAAATTCCTTCAGCATTTTCAGCCCATCCTTTGTCTCCAACATGATTCCGCCCCGGCCTCCGTAGCTCCGAAGAACCTCCAGATCGTACTGTTCCAGGACCTGCAGTGCTTTTTCGTTCACAAAAAATCCCCCCGTTCCTTTCAAATCTATGAGGAAACGAGGGGTAATATTCTCTCCAGGAGATATTCTTTTGTGTTGTATTCCGGGTGCTCGATGACTTCCTCCAGCATCCGGCTTAAGATAACGCCAAGTCCCGGTCCGGGCGTAATCCCGGCGTCGATCAGATCCCGTCCGGTCACCGCCAGATCCTTTAGGGACAGACAGTTCTGCGCTTCCAGAATCTCGGTATACAGGCCTTCGATTTCCGCAATCCGCTCCAGCTTCTCCTGCAGCAGCGCCGGATTCTGTGCCAGCACATCTGCCCGGCTCACCTTCAGGAAATCTGGAAACAGCTCCGCGCCAATCCGGTGTACCGCCCGGCGGACGCCCCGGTGGTTCAGCGGAATCTGCCGGTCATCGTGAACCTCCACCAGCCTTACCACCTTTTTCCGGGTATCGTTGTCGAATTTCAGGCGGCGCAGGATCGCGTTTGCCATCTCGGCTCCCACCTTCGCGTGTCCGTGAAAATGATCCACGCCCTGCTCATCGGTGGTCCGGGTTACCGGCTTTCCGATATCGTGAAGCAGCACCGCCAGACGGAGCGCCTTTTCCTTCTCCACCTGACCCAGCGCGTGCAGGATATGCTCTCCCACATTCCAGCAATGATGGGGATTGTGCTGGGGCGTCTCCATGCAGGCGTCGAACTCCGGCAGAATCACCGAGGTAATTCCTGTCTCCCAGACGCCCCGGAACACCTCCGGGTGATCCGAGGTCAGAAGCTTCACAAGCTCCACCTGTATCCGCTCTGCGCTGACCTTCCGAAGCCTGGGCGCAAACTCTGCCAGGGCCGCCTTTGTCTCTGCCTCAATCCGGAAATCCAGCTGGGCAGAAAAGCGGACCGCCCGCAGGATCCGTAAAGCGTCCTCCGTAAACCGCTCCCGGGGATCGCCCACACAGCGGATCTGTCCCTTTTCCATGTCGCCCAGGTACATATAGTAATTGCACTGGATCATGCCGTTGTACAGCTTGCGCTTTTTGTCGGCTTTCCGGCCGAAATGCCGCTCAAACTCCGGCTCGGAGGTAATGATATACTGCTTCCAGCCCTTTTCGGTCTTTAACCGGCGGCCCAGACGCTCATAAAGAGCCTGGGCGGTCCGCTGCTCCATCATCCGCTGGCCGTAGGGAGGATTGGCCACCAGAATGCCCTCGGCGGCGGGGAATTTCCGGCTGGGGG
>CAKRTY010000230.1 GCA_934402125.1 uncultured Anaerosacchariphilus sp.
ATCTTCTGCATACCGTCTGCCAGACCCACAGATGTGGTGGTCTTTCCTTCTCCTGCCGGAGTCGGGTTGATAGCGGTTACCAGAACCAGCTTGCCGTTCTCAGCCGGCTTCTCCTTCAGCAGGTTGTAATCGATTTTTGCTTTGTACTTTCCGTACTGCTCCAGATACTTGTCATCGATACCAGCCTTCTCTGCAATCGCAGTAATCGGCAGCATCTCTGTCTCCTGTGCAATTTCAATGTCAGTTTTGAATCCCATGGTAAAACTTCTCCTTTCATAATACCGGCCCTTCTGCGGCTCGGTTTCTGTGGTTTATTTCCTATGTGCCCTATTATATGGTACAAGCCCGGAATCGGCAATCATACACTTTGTCGAATGTTGACATTCTTTTCACAATGTTCATTTTTTGTGTTTTTTCGCTGTCTTCCTGGTTTTTCTCGGAAACTTTACATAGACTTTTCCATTTCTTTTCCATTCTCTCTCCCAAAAACCAACATTCTATCCTACAATCTGTATAAAACACATTTGAAAAAGCCTGGCTTTGGTGCTTTTTTCACAAAACCAGGCTTTTTTTGATAAATTTTCATACAACTTAAGATTGCTTTTTATTCCCGTACCAGCACCTGCTCCACTTCTGCGATGTACATGGTATGGTAGTCCTTATTGGGATAACACTTTTCCTCACAGCTCTTATCGATAAAGCAGGCCGGATCAAACTCCTGGGCATACAGCTTTCTGCACACCAGCACGGTATTGGCTTCGCCAAAATAAGGAGTCTTTCCCTCATGCTCTACCGTCAGTCCCGCTTTCGCGATCTTGTCCTCGTCCCGTCCGGACACGGTTCCCAGATAATTCAGGGTCTTGCGGTACTCTTCATCCAGAACGGACAGGGAAAAGGTCTCCCCCGCGTCCACAAATTCCTTGGTATAGCGCTGGGGACGTAGCACGATATACGCCACATTTTTTCCCCACATCACGCCCAGGCCGCCCCAGGAAGCTGTCATGGTATTGACCTTTCCTTCCTTTTCCGCTGTGACAAGCAGCCATTCTTTTCCGATCATATGAAATACATTTTTTCCCAGTTCTTCCGGTCTGATACTTCTCATGCTCTGTTCCTCCCGTTTTTCTGTCAGATGTTCAGCTTTAGCGGATACGCTCCGGGAAGCCTACCTTCTTCTGCACCTTGCGCAGCGTCTTGTTGGCAAAATACTGGGCCTTCTCCGCGTTATTCTTGATGACGCTGTCAATATAGCCCTTATCTCTGGACAGCTCGTCTACCCGATCCTGCAGCGGCTTCAGAACAGACACAACCGCCTCGCCTACTGCCGGCTTAAACTCGCCGTAACCCTTACCGTCAAACTCCCGCTCTACCTCTTCCGGCGTCTTGCCGGTGCACGCGCAGTAGATACTGATCAGGTTCTTGATACCCGGCTGCTCGTCCCGGTACAGGATCTGTCCCTCGGAATCGGTCACAGCGCGCTTGAACTTCCGCATAACGGTATCCGGATCGTCCATCAGATAGATACTGCCGTTGGGGTTCTCATCGGACTTGGACATCTTTTTCGCCGGATCCTGCAGGCTCATGATCTTCGCGCCTACTTTTCCGATATAAGCCTCCGGAACGGTAAATACATCGCCGTAAATGCCGTTGAAGCGCTGGGCAATATCTCTGGTCAGCTCCAGGTGCTGCATCTGATCGATTCCCACCGGAACCACGTCCGCCTGATACAGAAGGATATCTGCTGCCATCAGTACCGGATAGGTAAAGAGTCCCGCATTGATATTGTCCGCATGCTTTGCCGCCTTATCCTTAAACTGCGTCATACGGTTCAGCTCGCCCATATAGGTAAAGCAGCTCAGAATCCAGGACAGCTCCGCATGGCCGGATACATGGGACTGATAGTAGATACAGTTTTTCTCCGGATCCAGTCCCGCCGCGATATACAGGGTCAGAAGGGCTCTGGCACGCTTTCTTAAAACTGCCGGATCCTGACGTACGGTGATGGAATGCATATCTACCACACTGTAGAAGCACTCGTATTCATCGCTTAAGGTCACCCAGTTCTTCAGGGCTCCCAGATAATTTCCCAGGGTCAGATTTCCTGTCGCCTGCATTCCACTGAATAATACTTTTTTATCTCCAAGCATAATATTCTCCTCTTGTATTGTATATTTTTTATGCCAAATGCAGCAGCATACTGGCGATCTTGAAATAGATCAGCAGACTGCCTGCATCCACAATCGTTGTAATCAGCGGCGCCGCCATAATGGTCGGATCCACCTTCAGCTTCTCCGCCAGCATAGGCAGGATACAGCCGATAATCTTGGCCATCACAATGGCCAGCATCAGGGATATCACGATAACCAGGTTCAGGGTCAGCCGTTCCGGATACCGGAAAACCAGGCAGGCAAAATTCACCGCCGCCAGCACCGCTCCGCAGAGAAGTCCCACCCGGAACTCCTTCCAGACCACCTGAATCACATTTTTCAGTTCAATTTCTCCTACGGCCATACCACGGATAACCAGGGTACTGCTCTGGTTGCCGCAATTTCCGCTGGTATCCATCACCATGGGCACAAAGCTAAGAAGCAGCGGCAGCACCTGGATCGCTTCCTTATATTCCATCAAAATCGAGCCACTGAAAATCGAAGCAAACATCAGCACCAGCAGCCAGGGGATACGGTTTTTCGCCAGCTCCAGGACGCCGGTCCGAAGATAAGGCTTCTCTGACGGAAACATAGCCGCCATTTTCTCAAAGTCCTCGGTGGCCTCCTGCTCCATAACCTCCACTGCGTCGTCTACGGTAACGATACCCACCAGCCGGTCCTCGTGATCCACCACCGGAAGGCAGAGCAGGTTGTATTTATTGAAGGTTTCTACCACGTCCTCCCGGTCCTCCGTGGTCACCGCATAGATGATATTCTCGTCCATGATGTCCTTGAGCACCTTATCATAGGGATTCATCAGCAAATCCTTCACTGTCACTACGCCCTGCAGGCAGCGCTTGCTGTCCGTCACAAAGCAGGTGTAAATGGTTTCCTTATCGATTCCATTTTCCCTGATATAGGCAAAGGCCTGCTCCACGGTCATATTCCGCTTCAGGCCGATATATTCCGCCGTCATAATGCTTCCGGCACTGTTCTCCGGATACTGCAGGAACTGGTTGATCAGATTTCTCGTCTGGGGCGTCGCGTTCTTCAGCACACGCTTTACCACGATAGCCGGAAGCTCCTCCAGCATATCCACCGCGTCGTCCACATACAGATCCTCTACAATCTTACCCAGCTCATAGTCTGTAATACTGTTGATAATATGTTCCTGATCGTCTACCTCCAGGAACGCAAAATCGTCTGCCGCCAGCTCTTTGGGCAGCATCCGGTATACTAAAACCTT
>CAKRTY010000231.1 GCA_934402125.1 uncultured Anaerosacchariphilus sp.
CAGGTAATGTAGGGCTCGCACTCCGCACCGTTGGCGATGACATAACGAATCTCATCCGCGTTCTTCGGAGCAAGCTTTACGTGAACCGGGAAACCGGCTCCTCCCATTCCTACGATTCCTGCTTTTTTAATACTTTCGAGAATTTCTTCTTTACCGAGCGTCTTGTAATCGCGCTCAGCGCCGATGCCCTCTGCAGGTGTATACTGTCCGTCGTTCTCGATCACGACAGACATCACCTTGGCACCGGATGCTGTTCTTCTGTTCTCAACAGCTTTTACCGTACCGGAGCAGGAGCTGACAATATTAGCTGATACGAAGCCGTCCGCTTCGCCGATCAGCTGTCCCGCCAGCACCGTATCGCCTTTTTTCACCAGCGGCTTCGCCGGCTTGCCAATATGCTGGCTCATGGGAAATACCAGCTCGCCCTGGGGAAGATATGTACGGTAAGACGCATCCTTGGCGTACCGTTTTCCATCGTCGGGATGCACGCCGCCTTTAAATGTCTTCTTGAACATAAGCTTTTTCCTTCCTTCATGCTTTTGTAGCATTGTCTCATATTCACTTTATCACACTTATTATTGGGATACAACTTTAGATAAAAAATAGACAATCTTCAAACAATTTCGAGAATTTTTTGACAATATTGTTAAATTTATGTCGATAGACTCGTATTTATGATCACTTTATTCTATCGCAGAATCGAGCTGTATTCCAGTATTTTTTTCAATACAATCCGGATTTTCCGGACAAAAAACAGGATTTCGTACTCCATGTAACCCAGATTTCGGAAATCCTGTTTGTATACCATTTATCTTTCTTCCAGTTTATTACAGCTTATTCCAGTTCAAATTGCCCGGTATATAACTGATAGTACCGTCCTTTTTCCGCAAGCAGCGCCTCATGATCGCCTCGTTCGATGATTTCGCCCTTTTCCAGCACCATGATGGCCCTGGCATTGCGGACTGTGGACAGCCGATGGGCGATGACGAATACGGTCCGGCCCTCCATGATAGCGTCCATGCCCTTCTCAATCAGCCGCTCCGTTCTCGTGTCAATGGAGCTGGTGGCCTCATCGAGAATCAGAACCGGTGGCTTCGCGATAGCCGCCCGGGCAATGGCGATAAGCTGTCGCTGACCCTGGGACAGATTGCTGCCGTCACTGTAGAGCATGGTATCGTAACCTTCCGGCAGACGGCGGATAAAGGAATCCGCATTGGCGATCCGGGCCGCCTCCCGCACTTCTCCGTCTGTGGCGTCCAGTTTTCCGTATCGGATATTGTCGGCGATGGTCCCGGTAAACAGATGGGTCTCCTGGATCACCATAGCCAGGGAATGACGCAGATCATCTTTCCGAATCCGGCGGATGTCGATGCCGTCGTAGGTGATCGTTCCGGATTCTATCTCGTAAAACCGATTTATCAGATTGATGATCGTGGTCTTTCCGGCTCCCGTACTGCCCACGAAGGCGATTTTCTGTCCCGGCTTGGCGTACAGGGAGATTCCGTTTAAAATGTGTTTCTCCGGCACATAGCCGAAGACCACGTTGTCGAATTTCACATCGCCCCGGAGTTTCCGCAGTTCCGTCGCGCCGCCCTGCTCCGCCGCCGGAAGCTTCCAGGCAAAGTATCCGGTGCGCTCGTCGGTCTCTTTTAATTTTCCATTTTCTTCCAAAACATTGCAGAGGGTTACCTCTCCCTCGTCCACCTCAGGCTTTGCCTCCATCAGATCAAAGATCCGCTCCGCTCCGGCCAGAGCTGTCAGAATCTGGTTGATCTGAGCCGTGAACTGATTCATGGGAAGGGCGCTCTGGCGCACAAACACCAGATAGGAGGAGAGGCTTCCGATATCCAGAAGGCCGTTCAATGTGAAAATACCGCCCACACAGGCCGATACCGCGTAATTCAGATAGGAAAGGCTGACCACGGTGGGCACCTGCATACCCGTGTAGGTCAGGGCGTCTGTGGATTCCCTGCGGAACTTCTCATTGAGACCGCAGAAGATATCAAAATTGATTTTCTCATGGTTGAAGATTTTCTCCACCTTCTGACCCGCCATCATTTCCTCCGCGAAGCCGCCTATCCTGCCAAGCTCCGCCTGCTGCCGCTGGTAGTATTTCCGGCTCCGCTTGCTGTTGGTCCGGATAAAGACGCCCATGGCAATCAGGAACACCAGGACAATCAGAGACAGCCTTACGCTTAAAACCATCATCATCACAAGAGTGCCCGTAAGGGTCAGAAAGCTCTGGATCGCCATGGCAAAGCTGTTGTTCATGGCCTCCTGCACCGTATCCACGTCATTGGTAAAACGGCTCATCAGCTCTCCGTGGGTGTGGGCGTCGAAATAGCCGAGGGGCAGGGTCTGCACGTGGGCAAAAAGATCGCTTCGAATCTCCTGTACCACGGTCTGGGCCGACTTGATCATGAGCTGGTTATAAGCCAGGGTCGCCAATGCGCCCACCAGGTACATCAGGCCCATAGCCGCCACCGCGCCAGTCAGCCCCTTCATATCGCCGGGCATGATAAAACGGTTAATCACCGGCTTTAAGAGATAGGTTCCCAGGACGCTGGCCCCGGTGCTGACGCACACCAGAAAGCCCACCAGCAAAAACAGCCACTTGTGGAGACCCATATAATGGAGCAGATGCTTCAGCGTATTCTTCGTATTCTTGGGTCGCTTATAGCCCACATAACTGTACTTCGCCATGAAAACTCACTCCTTCCTTCTGGGATTCGCAGATCTGCCGGTAGATTTCATTGCCCGCCAGCAATTCCTCATGGGTTCCGATGGCACTGATATGCCCGTCATCCAGAAGGATAATCTGATCCGCATGCCGGACCGAGGAAATTCTCTGACCGATGATGATTTTCGTCATATCGGGCAGGGACTGTGCCAGCCGCTCCCGGATCTTCGCCTCGGTGGCTGTATCCACTGCACTGGTGGAATCGTCGAGAATCAGGATCTTCGGCTTCTTTAAGAGCGCCCGGGCGATACAGATCCGCTGCTTCTGACCGCCGGACACGTTGACGCCGCCCTGCCCCATGTCGGTCTCATAGCCATCGGGAAGCCGCTCCAGCACCTCGTCCACGCAGGCGATCCGGCAGGCCTCTCTGATCTCCTCCATGGAAGCGTCCTCTTTTCCCCAACGCAGGTTATTAAGAAGGCTTCCAGAAAACAGGGTATTTTTCTGCAGCACCACAGCGATAGCGTCCCTAAGATGTGCCATGGGATACTCCCGCACCGGAATCCCGTCCACCTTCACCACGCCCTCCGTCGCGTCATAGAGTCTCGGAATCAGTTGCACCAGCGTGGACTTGGCGGCACCGGTCTGGCCGATGATACCGACCGTCTGACCCGCCTCTATATGGAAGGAAATATCGGAAAGCACATACTCC
>CAKRTY010000232.1 GCA_934402125.1 uncultured Anaerosacchariphilus sp.
TGATGGTAAGCTCAGCGGGTACGGAATACTTTTTTCCATAGAAATATACGTTTACCATTTCCTGCATGTTTTTTATCCTTTCTCTATTCAGTCTGCAGTGCTCAGGCTCGAAAAAGCTTCGCTTTTCCTCGCTTGA
Organism: uncultured Anaerosacchariphilus sp.; assembly: GCA_934402125.1. Lineage (GTDB taxonomy): Bacteria > Bacillota > Clostridia > Lachnospirales > Lachnospiraceae > Laedolimicola. The sequence goes on from CAKRTY010000232.1 coordinate 137, forward strand.
GGGCTTCGCCCTATGCAGCCAGGAACCCTCCGTCTGTCTTACGTGCAAGCACGACGCCAGCCGGATGCTTCCTGTCTGCGCACTGCTCATTGCCTATCAATACTCCGGTGGTAACTCGTCAATCTCGTCACATCTGAATACGGGGCCGTCTTTGCATACGTATTTGGCGCCGATGTTGCAGCGGCCGCATTTACCGATACCGCATTTCATACGAAGCTCCAGGGTCGTGTACACCTGTGTCTTGTTGAAGCCCAGCTCCATCAGGCCCGCCAGTACGAATTTGATCATGATGGGCGGTCCGCAGACCAGTACGGTCTTATTGGTGTCGAAGCCGATTTCTTTCAGATAGGAAGGAACGAAGCCCACATGGCCGTCCCAGCCCTCCTGCTCCCGGTCGATGGTCAGGTATACATTGACGCCCGGCGTCTTCATCCAGACTTCCTGAATCTCCTTGAGCTGTACCAGATCGTCCGCGGAACGGGAACCGTAGAGAATATCTACCGTACCGTAATTGTCCCGGTTATCCAGCACGTAGTTGATGACAGAGCGAAGGGGCGCAAGACCGATTCCTCCGGCGATAAACAGAAGATTCTGCTTCTTCAGTGCCGTCTCCACCGGAAAGGCATTTCCGTAGGGGCCGCGCACGGTAATCTCGTCTCCCACATTCATTCCATGCAGGTAATCTGTCAGGGAGCCGCAGCGCTTAATGCTGAACTCCTGATATTCTTTGTTGGTGGGGGAAGATGTGATAGAGAACATCGCCTCGCCCACACCGGGAACCGATACCATGGCACACTGACCCGGCATATGCTCAAAAAGCTTCTTGCCGTCTCTTCCCACTACCCGGAAGGTTTTAACGTCCGGAGTTTCCGTACGGATATCCGTCACCACGCCAATCATAGGAATCAGCGCGTCTACTCTGATATCATTTGCGTGTCCGCCGCAGGTACATTCACTCATTTCCCTCACCTCCCAGTTTCTTGATCACTTTTACAATATTTAAGGATGACGGGCACTTGCTGACGCAGCGGCCGCAGCCTACGCAGGAATACATGCCGTCATTGTTGGCCGGATAATAAACCAGCTTATGCATAAATCTCTGGCGGAAGCGCTGAAGCTGACTGGTACGCATATTGCCGTGAGCCATCATGGTAAAATCGGAATACATGCAGGAATCCCAGCACCGGTAATGCTGAATTCCGGCCTTGCCTCCGTCAAAATCACGGATGTCGTAGCACTGGCAGGTGGGGCACACGAAGGTGCAGGTTCCGCAGGCCAGACAGGGCTTATACAGATCCTCCCAGAGCGGGGAATCAAAAAGCTCCATGGTATTTTCCGGTTTAAACCGGGACAAATCCAGGTGGGACAGGGGGAGCTTCTCGATGATGGCGCGAATCGCCGCCTGCTGCTCCTCTACCTTTTTCTCACCCTCTGCCACAGCTTCCGCAAAGGAATCTGCCAGGGCTTCTTTTACCTGTGCCGTAAGCGCTTCTCCTTTTTCTGTCAGGGATTTCCAATATAATACATCTTCCACAAACCAGGTTTCCACATCTGCTCCCGGCTCTGCGGCATCCACATCAAAGTTTTTGCAGAAGCAGGTTTCATCCGGCTCTCCACAGGCCAGGGATACGATGGTGCCATGCTCTCTTCTGGCTGCGTAATAGGTGTCCACCGGATCCGTCAGGAATACCTGGTCCAGAACCTTTACGGCTCTCACATCGCAGGCGCGCATACCGAATACTACAAAGGGCTGATTCTGAAGCTCTGCCGGGTCGATACTGACCTTTCCGCCCTCATAGCGGCTCTTATAGAGCACCTCGCTCTGGGGGAAGAAGCAGTCCTTACCGGACTTCACGGTCTTCAGCGTATCGATATCCACCACGGCCTCTTCGGTCCACAGTCCGTAATTGGTCTGTCCGGCTTTCTGTACCGGGAGAAATAAGTCTTCCTTTGCACTGATGGCTCTGTAAAGCTCGTTCAGCTTATTCTTCGCTATCTGATACATGCTTAATGTCCCCCTCTCGTCTGTACAATGCCAGGCTCCACGTCATCAAAGGTGAAGTCCGTCAGCGGGCCTCTGGAATCCGTATCGGCTCCCGCCTGATACTCGCCGTAGAAGGTGTCAATGTCCTTGATAAACTTGCGGTTTAAAAGGTGAAGCGGAATGCCCTGGGGACAGACTCTGCTGCACTCGCCGCAGTCGGTACACCGTCCTGCCACATGGAAGGCACGGATAATATGGAACATCTGCTCCTCAAAGGTATCGGCATTCGCCTTCTGATTGCTGTCATACTGGCTGCTGTCGAAGACACATTTGCGGCAGCTGCAGGCCGGACACACATTGCGGCAGGCGTTGCAGCGGATACATTTGGAAAGCTGCTCCTGCCAAAAATGAAAACGTTCCTCCGGAGTCATGGCCTCCAGCTTCTCCACTTCCTCGAAGCGGTTGCCCACCGGGCCTGCCTCCTCGTCCTCTGCCGCGCCAATCAGCTCGTCGTATACCATGTGCTTCTTACCCTTGCATACCTTGCAGCGCTCCAGAAGGGCGTCGGCAAAGGGCAGCTCCTTCTCGCCATAGATGGTCTCAAATTTCAGGGTATCGCCGTCGATGGCTACGCGCTCAATACCCTTAATACCAGCCTCCCGGATTTTCTCCGGCTTCAAGGTACCCTTGCAGCCCACGCCGATGATGTATGCCTTTTCCCGGTCAACCCGGTGCTCCTTGATCAGCTGGTTAAAGCTGTAGGTGTCGCAGGGCTTTAAGAATACCAGCGTCCTCCCCTCCAGCTTGGAGGCCTCAATCATATATTTGCTTAAGTTTGCGCCGCAGAACGCGTCGTAAACAAAATTCTGTAAGTCTTCTTCCTTATAGAAATAAGCCGGCTCCGGATCGTATCCCATATCGCCCTTTCTCCAGCCCAGAACCTGCGCTACGGTTCCGTCTGCCAGAAGCTCTTTCGCTCTCTCGATTAACCCTTGCATCGCAGATCCTCCAATCTTACATTTTCTCCCAGTTCATGAATTTTAGCTACAAATTCATTCATGGTGGTGGAGAACTTCACGCCCTCAGCCGCAGACACCCACTCTACGCGGGTACGTCCATTTTCCACGCCCAGGTAATCCAGCATGGAGAAAAGCAGTGTCATACGTCTTCTTGCGTAATAGTTTCCTGTGGTGTAATGACAGTCTCCCGGGTGGCAGCCGCAGAGAATCACGCCGTCCGCTCCCCTCTGGAAGGCTCTCAGGATA
>CAKRTY010000233.1 GCA_934402125.1 uncultured Anaerosacchariphilus sp.
ATCAGGAGCTGCACGATGATCTGGGCTGTTATATCCCGAACAATGGCTATCTGACGAAATGGGCGAAGCAGGGCGTACTGATGCTGAACACGGTACTGACCGTCCGGGCTCATCAGGCCAATTCCCACAGGGGTATGGGCTGGGAGCAGTTTACGGACGCGGCTATCCGTATTCTGAACGAGCAGGATCGCCCGCTGGTCTTTATTCTCTGGGGAAGCCCGGCCCAGAAGAAGGCCCAGATGCTGAACAATCCGAAGCATCTGATTCTGAAGGCGCCGCATCCGAGTCCTCTTTCTGCATACCGGGGATTTTTCGGAAGCCGTCCCTTTAGTCAGACCAATGAATTTCTGGTAAAAAATGGGTTGGATCCCATAGACTGGCAGATAGAAAATGTGTAGGCAGATAAAACTGGCCAGGGCCTGGTATGCAGAGCAGAAGAAGGGTATGCGGGTGATGCTCGAGCTTCTGACAGGACTGGTTACCTGTTATATCGTATTTTTATTGTGGCTGATTCCGCAGATGATGGCGGAGGTTCCCATGGATACCAGATACTGGAAGGTGAAGCTTCTGGCGGCGTTTCTCATGCTGGTTCCGGTATATCTGGGGCTCCAGTGGGGCGTGTACCGGTGTTCCGGTAGGAGCCTTACAGAGACCTCCCTGTCTGCTCCGGGGAAGGAGCGGAAGCGGCGGATCTTCTGGGCGCTACTGGGCTTTGGCGTGGTATTTGCCTGGATGATGGTGTATTTTTACGCCTATTTCCCAGGCTCCTTTGACTGGGATAATCTGGATCAGTGGTGGCAGATCCAGAACCATCAGTACGATACCTGGCATCCGGTCTTCCACACGCTGATCATCGCGGCTTTCTCAAAGCTTGTGAATCATTACGGTTTTGCGGTCTTTATGCAGCTTCTGCTGTACAGCCTGGCCTGCGGATATCTGTTGTATACCATGGCAAAATGGCGGTTCCCGGTGTGGGGACTGATTTTAACGGAATTTTTCCTGGCAGCCAATCCGCAGACCCACCGGATTCTGCTGTTTATGTGGAAGGACAGTGCCCTGACTGTTTTTATGGTACTGTTTACGGTCTATCTGATTCAGATATGGAAGACCAACGGAGCCTGGCTTAAAAAGAAGCGGAACCTGGCAGTTTTTATCCTGGTTCTGATTTCCGTTTCTCTGGTGCGGCACAATGGAATCTTGTACACCATTCCGCTGCTGCTTCTGATGCTGCTGTGCTTCCGGGAGCTTCGCCGGGAAGCGGCGGTTTCACTGGCGCTGATGCTGGCCGGTATGTGGCTTATCGAGCATCCGGTCTACGATCTGGTGGGAGCCAGCCGTCCGGATCAGACTTATGTGGAGACGGTAGGCGTTCCCATGACCGTCCTCTGCAATATCCATGAGACGGCGCCGGAGAGCCTGAGCCCGGAGGCGGCAGAATTCCTGGGAAAAATCGGACCGGAGAAGCGCTGGAAGATCTACGAACCGGGAAATTATAACAGCTTTAAGTTTGTAACCAACGCAAACGCGGTAATCAAAGAGACAGATCCGGGAGAATTTCTGAAATTCACGGCAGAAACGGTAAAAAACGCGCCGGGCTTGTCCCTGCAGGCCCTTTATCAGGTCACACGGATGGTCTGGGATATCCGGGGAAGCGAGGAATGGCATGCAGATCTGGAATATCAGATTCGGGAAAATGAATGGAATTTCGGTTATGTGGCAGAACGGGAAGGACTGCGGACGGTTTTAAATGATTTTGACCAGTGGGTGCTGGATAGTCCCCTGGACACGCTGTTTTCCTATAATGGAACCCATCTGTTGCTGTTGATTCTGTGTACTCTGTTTGTATTTGCACGGAAGGGAAAGGGCTGGAAGGCTATGACGCTGACGCTACCGATCCTGGCTTACAGCTACGGAACCATGCTGCTGCTGTGCGGACCGACCTACCGGTTCTTCCATTTTGACAGCGTGATTTTTGTGCCGCTGTGTCTGCTGTTGCTTAGCAGAACCGGCGAAGAAGCAGAATAAAAGAATGATAAGAAAGAATCCTGCGAAGCAGGATTCTCCGCCTGCGGCGGGTCGCGTGAGCGACATTATTCCATTACGCCGCAGTGCGATCCCCCGGAGGGCTTTTTGCTCTATAGGAATCATAACTTTCACATTTTAATGTAACACAGTGCTTCCTATAGAGTAAAAGAAACACCCGCAGGAAATCTGTGAATAACACAGCTTCCTGCGGGTGTTTTGTGTTTGAAAGGATTTATTTCTGTTCTGCCTTCAGATGCTTGTTCGCCGTAGACAACATCAGCTTCAGACGGTTCAGCTGGTTGACCTCGCTGGCGCCGGGATCGTAGTCGATGGCTACCACATTGGAAGTGGGGTAGCGCCGCCGCAGCTCCTTGATAACGCCCTTGCCAACCACATGGTTCGGCAGGCAGCCGAAGGGCTGGGTACATACGATATTCGGAACGTCCTCATGAATCAGCTCCAGCATTTCCGCAGTCAGGAACCAGCCCTCGCCGGTCTGATTGCCTACAGAGACGATATCGGAGGCCATCTTTGCCATTTCGTCAATGTTGCCGGGTGCGTTAAAGTGGACGCTGGCCTTCAGGGCCTTGGCAGCGGGCTTCCGGAGCCATTCCATCGTCTGGATACCTACCCGGGCGATATGGGCGCTGGAACGTTTCTTGCCCAGATGATCAGCCTTGAACTCACTGTTTTTGAAGCAGTAGAGCAGGAAGTCCATCAGATCCGGAACCACAGCCTCCGCGCCCTCACTTTCCAGAAGCTCCACCAGATGGTTGTTGGCGGAGGGAGAGAATTTAACCAGGATCTCGCCGACTACGCCGACCCGGGGCTTCCGAAGATTCTCATCAATGGGCAGACGGTCAAAGTCTTTGATGATACCCTGACAGATCTGAACGAAGCGTCTGTGACTCACATGCTTTTGGGATACAAAATCCTGACAGATCTTCAGCCATTTTGCATGGAGCCGATCTGCGCTTCCGGCTTCCTTTTCATAAGGACGCATCCGGTACAGAACCCGCATGAAGATATCGCCGAAGACCAGACCATAAAGTCCCTTCATGGCCAGGCCCGGTGTAATCTTAAAGCCGGGGTTGGCTTCCAGGCCACTCAAGTTCAGGGAAACCACCGGAATCTGTTCCTGTCCGGCCTTGGCCAGGGCACGCCGGATAAAGGAAATGTAGTTGGTGGCGCGGCAGCCGCCGCCGGTCTGGCTAATGATGACAGCCAGCTTATTGGTGTCGTATTTTCCGGACAGGACAGCCGTCATAATCTGTCCGACTACCACCAGGGAGGGGTAGCAGGCGTCGTGGTTGACGTATTTCAGTCCCATGTCAATGGCTGCCCGGTCGGAAT
>CAKRTY010000234.1 GCA_934402125.1 uncultured Anaerosacchariphilus sp.
CAGCAGGCCTATGACTATATGTTCATTATCCTGCTGGGCACCGCCGCGCCGGTCTTCTACAATCTGATCTCCAATCTGCTCCGGGCTCTCGGCGACAGCCGGACGCCCCTGTATTTTCTGATCTTTTCTTCGCTCTTAAATGTGGTTCTTGATATCGTTTTTATCGTCCCACTGCACATGGGCGTAGCAGGCGCTGCCTGGGCGACGGTACTGTCCCAGTTTATTTCAGCCTTTTTATGCCTGATTGCGGGCTTGCGTTCCTTTGAAATACTGCGGCTCCACCGGGCGGATTTTCACGGCATCGGCCCGGATCTTATCTCCCATCTGAAAATCGGTTTTCCCATGGGCTTCCAGATGTCCGTCATGTGCATCGGCCAGATCTCCATGCAGTCTACCGTCAACGCTCTGGGTTCTGCGGCAGTCGCCGGTTATACAGCCGCTACCAAGGCCGATCAGGTATCCGTTCTGGTCAATAACGCCATGATGACCGCTATCTCCAATTATGTGGCCCAAAACTATGGAGCCGGTAAAAAGGACAGAATTCTGGCAGGCGTCCGGGCTTCTCTGCTCCAGACAGAGGCTCTGAATCTCCTGATGTGCGCCGGAATCATTCTGCTGCGCCACCCCATTGTAACACTTTTTATCGCAAATCCCAGTGATGAAATCTTCTCCTACGCCAATGGCTATCTGTTGACCGTAGCTCCCTTTTACTGGCTGCTGGGACTTCTGGCTGTCTACCGGACCAGCATCCAGAGCATGCAGAATGGTATTGCTCCCTTTGCCGCCTGTATGATAGAGCTCGTCATGCGTCTGGCCGCTACTATCGGCCTTACGGTAGCTATCGGCTATATGGGCGTCTGTCTGGCCAGTCCTCTGGCCTGGGCCGGAGCCTGCGGGCTGCTGATTCCGGTATATTACCGTATGATCCGAAATCTGAATTTCAACGAGGCATAGCGTGGATATCCTTCCCCTATGTCTCCCAGATGTCTTCTGTCTCCCGGCTGTCCCGCTCCTGTTCCACACGCTCAGCTGTCTTGCGGATAGCAGCCTCGTGGCCGGTCAGGGCGGCAAAGGGGGAAAACTGGGCTGCCCGATCCCCCGGGGACATTCTTGGATGTACCGTAGACTGATGGTGCGGCAAATTTATAATATCTTCATAGGAATCCTTTTTCTGGCTCATTCCGTTCTCCTGTTCTGACCTCGCTATGCCCTATGTCCGCCGATCTGGCTGTTCCGTCCCCGGGCTGTAGCTCCCTCCTGCAGATTGGAACCCTTCAGAATCGCGTTCTTCCCATACTTTTTCTTAATTTCCAGCATAGCCTTCTGCAGGCGCTTTTCTTTTTCTAATGCTTCTTCCTGCTGTTCTTTTTCTTTCTTTATGGCTTCATAATCTGTAAACAGATTCAGCTGCTCATAGGTTTCCTTTTTCTTCACCAGTTCTTCCCGAACCAGATGATTGGCCGTCACGGTAATCCGACGTACCAGAAGCTTCGGATCCACAATCCGATCATACAATTCCGACACGGCCCTCACCAGAAGCTCTGTGGAAGCTGTCTGGCGCTCCAGACGGCTCGACCCGTGAGCATGCTTAGGAACCCGGCGTCCATATCGATCCACGGTAATTTCCCCATGATAATTCTTTCTGCGCTCCGGATCCGTCAGATTCTCTATGTCGTATCCCACCGTCAGCACCAGCTGATCGGTCACCAGTCCTTTATCCACCAGGTCCAGTGCCAGCAAATCAGTCATCTCCCGGACCACCATCCGGGCTTTTTCATATTCATAAGGATACTGCAGCACCTGACCGGAGACTATACTGTTGTTCTCCGGCTTGTATGCCTTGATCTCCGGGATCGTACAGGGCTCCCAGCCCCAGGCGTGATCGATCAGAAGCTCCGCATTGACGCCGAACATTTTATAAAGAAGCTCTTCGTTGTAGTAATCGCCTGGCTTTCCTATAGAACAGCGGGCGACATCACCCATGGTATATATGCCCTGCTCCTGAAGCTTTCTGGCATAGCCGGGACCCACCCGCCAGAAATCCGTCAGCGGCCGATGTGTCCAGAGCTTCTGCCGATAGGACATTTCATCCAACTCCGCAATCCGGATTCCGTCTGCATCCGGTCTGGCATGCTTGGCCAGGATATCCATGGCTATCTTGCACAAATACAGATTCGTTCCGATGCCGGCTGTAGCTGTAATTCCTGTCTCCCGGTAAACGGAACGAATCATCTCTGTAGCCAGCTCCCGGGGCGTCTTCCGGTAAGTATGCAGATAGGTGCTCACATCTATGAAGACCTCGTCGATGGAATAGACATGCATATCCTCCGGCGCAATATAGTTCAGATCTATCTCATATATCTGCGAGCTGTATTCCAGATAATAAGCCATACGGGGCGTCGCTACAATGTAATCCAGCGCGTATTCCGGATGTGCCGCCAGCTCTGCCGCATCGGAAGACGAGCCTGTAAACCTTCTTCCCGGCGCCCGCCGAAGCCGTTCCGCATTGACCGCACGTACTCTCTCTACGACCTCGAAAAGCCTGGCTCGGCCAGAGATCCCGTATGCCTTCAGCGCAGGCGTCACTGCCAGACAGATGGTTTTTTCCGTCCGCTCCGGATCTGCCACCACCAGATTCGTCGTCAGCGGATCCAGTCCCCGTTCCCGACATTCCACAGAGGCATAGAAGGATTTTAAATCAATCGCCACATAGCAATGTTCTTTTTCCATTTTTCCAAACACCTCCGGTGTCGCTCTTCTTATTGTGCTTATTATTCCTTATTATTCTTGTCCTTATTATAAAACAACCGCATCTTATTTTCAAGAACAAATGTTCGATTTTCTTATCTGTTTTTCTGTCCCACCTGCCAGAACGCCACCGCACTGGCCGCCGCCACATTCAGGGAATCTACCCCGTGGGACATGGGAATTTTTACCGTATAATCACAGTCCGCAATGGTCGCAGTAGCCAGACCGTCCCCCTCGGTTCCCAGAATCAGCGCCAGCTTTTCCTCGCTCATCAGATCCGGATCATCGATACTGACTGAATCGTCCTTCAAAGCCAGGGCTGCGGTTTTAAAGCCAAGCTCCCGCAACAGACCGATTCCTTTTTCCGGCCACTCCTCTTTGTCGAAAAAGGTCCAGGGAATCTGAAATACTGTTCCCATACTGACCCGAACCGCCCGGCGGTAAAGGGGATTGCTGCAATCGAAGGTCAGAAGCACCGCATCCATATGAAGGGCAGCCGCGGAACGGAAAATAGCGCCCACATTCGTAGGATTTACCACATTTTCCAAAATGGCAATACGCCGGGCGTTCCCGCATACCTCCCGCACAGACGGAAGGGCTTTCCGGTACATGGCACAGAGCATTCC
>CAKRTY010000235.1 GCA_934402125.1 uncultured Anaerosacchariphilus sp.
GTATGTATCGTAGGAGAAAGCGGAAGCGGAAAAAGCACGCTGCTGAAGACGATAACCGGACTGTTGGGACAGGAAGGACATATAACCGGAGGCAGAATAGAATTTGACGGCAGGAATCTTGCGCAGTCAGATCCGAAAGAATACAGAAGCCTGCGCGGCAGCCGGATCGCCATGGTTTACCAGCATGCGGGAGAATCCATGGATCCGGTTATGCGGATTGGAAGACAGTTTCAGGAGGAACTGAGCCTGAAGGGGAAAATCAGCCGCCGGGAATCGGACAGGAAGGCAGCGGAATGTATGAAACAGCTGCTTTTGAAGGAACCGGAAAGAATTCTGCGTTCCTATCCCTCGATGCTGAGCGGAGGAACCAATCAGAGAGTTGCCCTTGCTCTTGCTATGGTAATGGAGCCGGATCTGATTCTGGCGGATGAGCCCACCTCTGCCCTGGATGTGACAGTCCAGGCGGAGGTGGTGAAGGCTATACAGAATATGAAGAAGGTCACCAATGCGGCTATTTTGATGGTTACGCACAATATGGGCGTTGTGGCACAGATGGCAGATAAGGTGGGAGTTATGCAGAGCGGAAAACTGGTAGAGTGGGGAACGGCAGAAGAGGTTCTTTCACACCCAGTTCACGACTATACGAAGATGCTGATGTCCTGTGTGCTCAGAATGGAGACGGAAGATGAATAAACAGCCGTTTTTACAGGTAGAACAACTGGAAAAAACCTATGGAGAAATCAGAGCGGTAAATGGAATCAGTTTTTCTGTGGAAAAAGGAGAATCTGTTGGAATCGTAGGAGAAAGCGGTTGTGGGAAAAGTACCACGGCGCGTCTGATTGCGGGACTGGAGAATCCCACGGGCGGAAGGGTTCTTTTACAGGGCGAACCTCGCCGTCTACGAAGCGGCCGCTATAAAAAATGCCATGTGAATATGATCTTTCAGGATCCGAGGGATTCCTTTGACAGTCACATGACAGTATTTTCCAGCCTTTATGAAGCACTGAGCCATACAAGGCGGACAGACAGAAGAGAGGCCAGGTCGGTGATTGAAGAGCTTCTGACCCAGGTGGAGCTTCCTACAGAATATGCGGACAGAAGAATAGCGCAGCTCAGCGGCGGAGAATGTCAGAGAATAGCCATTGCAAGGGCGCTTTTGACGGAGCCGGAGCTTCTGATTTGCGATGAGGCGACCAGTGCGTTGGACGTATCGATTCAGAAGCAGATTCTGGAGCTTCTGCGGAGAATACAGAAGGAGCGCCAGCTTACATATTTGGTTATTTCGCATGATCTGGCGCTGGTGTCTCATTTGTGCAGTCGGGTTCTGGTGATGTATCAGGGGAAAATTGTGGAAGAAGGGGATGTAAAAAAGGTGCTCCGGAATCCGGAACACCCTTATACAAAGTTTCTTCTGGCCAGCGGAACTGCATTTATGCCGGAGCCGTATTTTTATAACCGTTCGAAGTGAGTACAAAAAGTACAGAGGCATGGGAGAAAATCAGTCCCTGTTTCTGTGCTTTTTTTGCGCAGGGATAAACCACGGCAGAGGAGGTTTCCAGGTAGAGACCATGGGAAGCCATAGCACGCACCGCGTCTCGGATGTCCGTATCCGACGCACTGAGGGCAAAACCGCCGCTTTCCCGAAGCGCCGTAATGGATTGCCAGGTAGCGGTATTGCCTCCGATGGAGGACATGGAAGAGGTATCGCCTTCAAATTTGTCTTCCACCCTTTTCTGACCGGAAAGAATCAGTTCCAGACGAGGAATCGGTTCGCAGGCAACCAGACGGGGCAGAGTCTTGATATAGCCGGTCTCCAGCAGAACCCGGAATCCGAGATAGATGCCGTATAACAGATCCCCACGGCAGGTGGGAATCAGAAGGTAGTCAGGAAGCTGCCCTTCCAGCTGTTCATATAGCTCAAAGGACAGGGTTTTATAACCCTCAATGCCGTAGGGTGAACTGCCGGAGGGAAGATCCAGAAGATTGGTTGCGCAGTACCAGTCCTTGCCTCGGGTGAGCTGTTCATTCTGATACTGAAGACGGCCGGAAGGAGTATCTGTAAGTACAAGCTTTGCTCCGGTGGCGTCTGAAGCATTTTTCCAGAGAGAAGGAATAGAACGGGTAGATACGTTGACACAGTTCAGCCCTTCTGCGGCAGCGTAAGCTGCCAGGGAAGCTGCCTCATTTCCGCTGGAAGCGCAGGTGACGGTGGAATAGCCGGCTTCCCTGGCACGGGCGGTGATAAAGGGATTCATGCGATCCTTATGGGAACCGGTGGGATTTTGAAATTCATGCTTGGTATAGAGCTTTCGGAAACCCAGCTCTTTCGCAAGCCGGGGAAAGGTTCGTACAGGTGTAAAGCCTTCGCCCAGAGAAACCGTGTCGTCATAGGGAAGAAAATCCCGATAACGGTGCCAGCCATCGGCTTCTGTGTGAATATGTCCTTTTCCCTCATAAACCAGGGTCAGATTGGAACTGGTGCCCCGTTCCAAGCAGGCGGGGCAGCCAGAAAAATAGTCCCCCACCGGATAAAGTTTCTGACAGCGCGGACAGATCATGCCGGTAATGCGGGGGTTCAGTTGGTGTAAAGTTCTTGACATAAAGCGGCGTCCTTTCTATAAAAGAATTTATTTAGTATAGCAGGATAATAACATTGGGTACAAGCTACCCGGGGGGATAAATGGGATTCAAAAAAGGAATAGATATAGAAGTAAAATAGGAATAGAAAAACAACCCCCCGGGAGGCTTGTGGATGATAAAAAAAACTGCTACACTCTAACCATCCCAATTATAAATCATTCTATCAGATAATTTCAAACAACCCCAAAAGAATCGTGTCCGGTCAAACACGATTCTTTTGGGCTGAAAACCGATACGAGGTGAAGGAGAAAGAATAAATGGAAATAAATGTATTATTATTTGATGATTTCGAAACCATGGACGCTTTTGGACCTGCGGATATTTTGTCCTGTGAAAAAGAGGGGCTTCATGTTAATTATCTTTCACTGGCGGGCAATATGGTGAACAGCATGCAGGGCGTGAAGGTCTGGACAGAGCCGCTTAACCCGGAGCAGCTGAAGGGAATTCTGATTGTGCCGGGAGGACGGGGCGCAAGGAGAATTCTGCAGCAGGATACCGAACTCCAGAAGAAGATCAAGATTGCGGCGGAGCGCTCGGAATTTTGTCTGATGATTGCGGAAGGAGCGTACCTGGTGGCGCAGACCGGTCTTCTTTTCCGCAGAAAAATCGCAGCCTGCAAAGCCGGAGAAAACTGGAAACGAATGTTTCTGGCAGGAGTTTATGAGGTTCCGGACGCCAGCTGGGTGGCAGACG
>CAKRTY010000236.1 GCA_934402125.1 uncultured Anaerosacchariphilus sp.
ATGCCGGCATGGCGGAACTGGCAGACGCACAGGACTTAAAATCCTGCGGGACTAACCTCCCGTACCGGTTCGATTCCGGTTGCCGGCATGAAAAGAAGCTTCGAATTCTTATTTACGTAAGAGTTCGGAGTTTTTTTGTCGTCTTTACAAAGCAAAAAGGAGAACTACCGTGATACCGGGAACAGCTGGATATGGAAGCCCGTATCAGCTGCAGCATTGTTGCTGTCCGGCTGCGGCGGGCGATAAATAGACAGAAAATTCTGAATTTAAAAAAGTGCTTGCATTACCCTGTGATATGTGTTATTATAATCAGGCAGTCAAGAAACAGCACTTGTGAATGACTGAAATGTGGGCGTAGCTCAGCTGGATAGAGCGTTTGGCTACGGACCAAAAGGTCGGGGGTTCGAATCCTCTCGCCCACGCTGAAGAAAAAGGAATTCTGAGAAATCAGAGTTCCTTTTTTCGTTATACCGTTCAGGCAACAAAATTCATAAAAATGTGTATTGTTATTTCCCCAGGAGTCTGCTATATAATATAGACAGAGAGATGGGGAACAAGAGAACATTTGCGATCCGGAGGAGGGCATTATGGCACATAAAATACTAACCATCGGAAGAATGCTGGGCAGCGGGGGCCGCGAGCTGGGGGAGCGCGTGGCGGAAGCCCTGGGTATTCCGTTTTTTGATCAGAATCTGATTTCCATGGCTGCAGAGCGCGGCGACCTGGCAGAGAACTACCTGGCCCGGTTTGATGAGAAAAAGCATAACCCCTGGATGTATGAGATGGTAACCGGGGGCAACCGGCATGTACCAAAGGGAGCGTCGCTGTCGGAAGCGCTTTTCAAGCTCCAGGGAGATGTGATCCGCCATATTTCCAAAAAGACGGACGCGGTGATCATCGGACGCTGCGCGGACGATATCCTGCGGAAGAAAACGGACGCAAAGGTCTTGAGTGTCTTTGTGTCAGCGCCGATGGAGGCCTGTATCCGGCGAAAGACAGAGCAGAAGCAGATCACGGAAAAAGAGGCGGAGACCCTGATTAAAAAGGTCAATAAGGATCGCAGGAAATATTATGAATTCCATACCGGGAAGGACTGGAGCGCGCCGGAGAGCTATGATATCTATCTGGACAGCAGCAAACAGTCCATGGAAGAGATGACCGCGTATCTGGTACAGCGGTTTCAGAAGCTTTAATTCCGATTCAACACGAGGAGCGTTTTATTATGGAGGAAAAGAAACAGAAAAAAAATCCCATGGTGCAGATCGCCACATTTATTGTAGATAAACGGAACCTGTTTTTCCTAATTTATATTGCGGCGTTTGTCTTCAGTATTTTTGCGAAATCCTGGGTGAAGGTGGACAATGAGCTGACGGATTATCTGCCGGAGACGACGGAGACCCGGCAGGGACTGGATATCATGAACAAGAATTTCATTACCTATGGAACCTCCCGGATCATGATTTCCAATATTACATATCCCCAGGCGGAGGCCCTGGTGGAACAGGTAGAGGAGGTCAAGGGCGTGGATTCGGTGGAATTTGACGACACCGAGGATCATTTTAAGGGAACCAGCGCCCTGTATACGGTTACCTATACGGACGAGGCAGACAGCGAGGTCAGCGAGCAGGCGCTGGAGGATATCAAAACGCTGCTTTCGGATTATGATGTGTCGGTGTCCGGCGAGGTGGGCAATGATATGTCCGTGACCCTGGCCCAGGAGATCAACGTGATCATGGGCATTGTAATTGTCATTATTATTCTGGTATTGATTTTTACGTCCCAGACCTACGCGGAGATTCCGGTGCTTTTGCTGACTTTCGGCGCGGCGATTATCCTGAATCAGGGAACCAACTTTGTGTTTGGCGAGATTTCCTTCGTCAGCAACTCGGTTTGTTCGATTCTGCAGCTGGGCCTGTCCATTGACTACGCGATTATCCTGTGTCACCGCTTCAGTGAGGAGCGGGAGAACCTGGATACCCGGGAGGCCTGTATTGCAGCGCTGAGTAAGGCAATCATCGAGATTTCCTCCAGCTCCATGACGACCATGTCCGGCCTGCTGGCTATGATGTTCATGCATTTCCAGATAGGATTCGACCTGGGCCGCGTGCTGATCAAGGCCGTTATCTTCAGTATGATCGTGGTATTTACCCTGATGCCGGGACTTTTGATGATTTTCAGCAAATGGATTGACCGGACCCACCACCGGGAGTTTATTCCCAATATTTCCGGCTGGGGCAGAGTGATTACGAAAATCTATCCGCTGCTGATGCCGCTCTTTGTGGTGGCTATCATATTCGGCTGCTATTTTTCCAATAAATGCCCTTATGTATTCAGTCAGAACAATATTGACACATTGAATCAGAGTGAGGCACAGCTGGAAGAAAAAAAGATAAAGGCGACCTTTGGCGATACGAATATCATGGCGCTGATTGTTCCGTCCGGATATTACGATAAGGAAAAGGCGGTGCTGGAGGAGCTGGAAACCTACGATGAGGTGGATTATACCACGGGTCTCTCCAACATCGAGGTATCTATGGACGAGGACGACGGTTCCCAGACGGCAAAAGCAAAGAAATCCGATCCCCATATGCTGACAGATTCCCTGACGCCCCGGCAGTTTGCGGAGCTGGCGGATCTGGACATCGAGCAGGCGCGGATTATCTATTCCGCCTACGCAGTGGATCATGAGGAATACGGACATATCATCAACAACCTGGACGGCTATAAGGTGCCGCTGTTGGATATGTTCCTGTTTGCCTATGACCACCTGGATTATGTAAACCTGGACCAGGATCAGGTAGATAAGCTGGACGATCTGCATGACCAGTTGACCAAGGGCCAGGAGCAGCTGCAGAGTGAAAAATACACCCGTATGCTGATCAGCCTGAATCTGCCCGAGGAAAATGACGAAACCTTTGAATTCTTAAGCACAATCCGCAAGGTGGCCCAGAAGCATTACGGCGCGGACGCGGAGCTTTATCTGGTGGGAAATTCCACCAGCGACTATGATCTGTCCAGCAGCTTCAGCCAGGATAATCTGATGATCAGTATCCTGTCGGCGCTGTTCGTTATCATTGTCCTGCTGTTTACCTTCCAGTCCGTCGGCATGCCGATTCTGCTGATTATCGTGATCCAGGGCAGTATCTGGATCAATTTCTCGGTACCCTACTTGTCAGGTACGCCGCTGTTCTTCCTGGGCTACCTGGTAGTAAGCTCGATCCAGATGGGTGCCAACATTGATTACGCCATCGTGATTGCCAACCGGTATACGGAGCTGAAGAAGGAAATGCCCGTAAAGGAAGCGATTGTCACGACCCTGAAT
>CAKRTY010000237.1 GCA_934402125.1 uncultured Anaerosacchariphilus sp.
CACCACAACAGAGGAGAACACAGAGGCTGCCGAAAGCACCGATGAGGCAAAGGAGACTGCAGACGCAGACGACGCCTATGAGCCGGTTACCATTACCCTGAACCTGGAGCGCTCCGGACTGGGCGAGAACGTAGAGTATACCATCACCAAAATGCCCTCCGCTGTGGTAGCTTCCGGTGACCAGATGGCAGACTTTTTCTTTGATCTGGGACTGCAGGATCAGATGGCAGGCTATACCAAGGGCTCCTGCTGGAGTACGGCTTCTGAGTATCCGGCCCGCGATCAGGTTCCCCAGCTGATGAACCCGGGCGAAGGCCTGACAAATTTGTCCAAGGAAGAGCTGCTGGCAACCGGCTGCGATTTCCTGATGGCCTGGGATTCCACATTTTCCGATAAGAATTTCAACAAGGATTTCTGCGATGAGAATGGTATCGCCATGTATTTCCCGTATGTATGCACAGACAGCGCAACCTTTGAGGATCTGTATAAGGACTACGAAACTCTGGGCGAGATCTTTAAGGTGCAGGATCTGGCAGCCGAGAAGGTACAGGCTATGAAGGATACCCTGCAGGAGGTGCAGGACGCTCTGGGCGATGAGGCCTATGAGAATCCGGTAAAAGTATTTGCTTATGATTCTGGAGAGGATGTACCGTTTACCGCATGCCAGGGTATGCCGGGCGACATCATCAAGAAGGCCGGCGGTATCTCCATCTTCGATGATATCGAAGCAGGCTGGGCAAAGCCCTCCTGGGAGGAAGTAGTAGAGCGTGATCCGGATGTGATTCTGATTCTGGAGTATACCGGAGACGATGTGGCAGAGAAGCGGGAGTTCCTGGAGACCAATGAGTTCACCAAGGATCTGCGCGCCGTAAAGGAAGGCAGAATCTACTCCGTATGCTGCAGCGATATGCAGGGAAGCGCAGGAAGCGCCAATGCGGTTAAGGCCATTGCCGAGCAGCTGTATCCGGATAAATTCTAACAGGGGAAAAGACAGGGGAGGAAGCTATGAAAGGAACAGTAAAATCGGGCAAAGGCCGCTTCCTTGTGACGCTGTTGCTAGTATTGCTGCTGATTGCCGCGGTATTGACCATATCCGTAACCATCGGCGCGGTGAACGTCTCAGCAGGCGATATTGGAAAAATTCTTGTAAATAAGATCTCTGGGAAGGATATCTTTCGGATTGCCTGGGAGGGCAAGACAGAAAATATCATCTGGAATATCCGGTTTCCCCGTGTGCTGATGGCCTTTATCGTAGGCGCGGGACTGGCGCTGTGCGGCGTCCTAATGCAGGCGCTGACCAAGAATCCCCTGGCGGATCCCTATGTACTGGGTATCTCCTCCGGAGCTTCTGCCGGGGCAGTCTGCGCGATCCTGCTTGGATGGTTCAGCTTCATGGGCGGATATTCGGTTATCTTCGGAGCTACGGCAGGAGCGGCTGTCTCCATCTGTCTGTCTCTCAGCATTGCGTCGATCCATGGCCGGATTACCTCGACGCAGCTGGTTCTGGCGGGTATCGCGACTTCCGCCCTGTTCTCAGCCTTTACCAATCTGATGGTATACGGAATCAATACGGGATCGGATAAGGCGAAGATGGCGCTCTATTGGATGGTAGGATCCTTAAGCGGAGCCACCTGGAGCAAGCTGAGATATGTGGTGGTGGTTGGAGTTGTGGTAATCGTGGTCATTTTCCTGTTCGCGAAGGAGCTGGACGTATTGCTTCTGGGCGACGATGTAGCGGAGACGCTGGGCGTGGATACGCGGAAAATGAAACTGGTTATCATCGTGGCTTCCACGATTCTGACCGGCGTTGTAGTATCGGTCAGCGGCGTGATCGGCTTTGTGGGGCTGGTGGTGCCTCATATCATGCGGAGCTTTGTGGGATCTGGACACAGACGCCTGATTCCCATGGCGATTCTGGGAGGCGGACTCTTCACAATGCTTACCGATCTGATTTCGCGTACCATCATCGCCCCGTCTGAATTGCCCATCGGCGTGGTAGCGGCCTTTTTCGGCGCACCCTTCTTCCTGTACCTGATTCGTCGGGGCAACATGGGAAAAAGGTAGAGGAGACAGGTTATGAGTTTACAGGTAAAAAATCTGGATTATCAGATAGGCGGAAAAAGCATTCTGGAACAAATCTGCCTGGAGGTGAAGGACGGGGAATTTGTCGGCCTGGTAGGACCGAACGGCTGCGGCAAATCTACGCTTCTCAAAAATATCTACCGGACTTATAAGCCGGGCCGGGGGACGGTCTTTCTGAATGAAAAGGACGTGCTGGATTTTTCCTTTAAGAAAATGGCCGGAGAAATGGCAGTCATGGCTCAGGAGAATCATGTGGAGTTTGATTTTGAGGTGCGGGATATGGTCATGTTCGGCCGGTACGCCAAGAAGAAATTCCTGCAGGGGGATTCCGCGGAGGATAAGAAGCTCTGTGAGAAATGTCTCCGGGAGGTGGGGCTGTCCGGTTATGAGCACCGCTCTTATTTAAGTCTGTCCGGCGGCGAGAAGCAGCGTGTGCTGCTGGCCCGGGTGCTGATGCAGGAGAGTGCTTTTATCGTGCTGGACGAGCCCACCAACCATCTGGACGTAAGCTACCAGTATCAGATTATGGATATTTTAAAGGGGCAGGAAGTGACGGTATTTTCGTCCATTCACGACCTGAATCTGGCGTCCCTGTACTGCGATCGGATTATTTTCATGTACCAGGGGAAGATTGTGGACTACGGTACGCCGGAAGAGGTGCTCACAAAAGAAAATATCCGGGAATACTTTGGCATTGAAGCGCAGATCACAACCAATACGGCCACCGGAAAGCGCCAGATCTATTATCTGCCCGGCTGGGTCAGAAGCGGAAAAAGGGCTTGACAAAATTAGCTTCTCTGCCTATAATAAACGCAGATTTACACATAAACCAAAAGGCTTTGACGGGAACAAGTAGAAGTCGGAGGGAGCGGACAGAAAGCAGCCGGGCGATGAGAGGCGCGCGTATCTCCTGATTTTGAATACATCCCCGAGCTTCGCACCGAACCTATTTTCCGGAAGGAATAGCCGGAATACCAAGTAGGCTGCGACGGAATCCCGCACCCGTTAGCGTGCTAGAGTGTCGATAGCTGGCACTTGAAGAGGTAAGCAGCGTGAGCTGTTTATGAAAAAAGGTGGTAACACGAGCGTAGCCCTCGTCCTTTTACGGGACGGGGGTTTTCTTATCCCCAAATACAGGCTACAGAATAAAAGTTTATTTTCAGGAGGAAGAGAACAATGGCAGAAAACATTTATGACGTACTCATGGAGCGCGGCTTCATCGAGCAGTGTACCCATC
>CAKRTY010000238.1 GCA_934402125.1 uncultured Anaerosacchariphilus sp.
CGAAGCACAAACGTATTCTGATCCGTCGTCCTAGATTCCATCTCCGGTGCCTCCTTCCTGCGCTTCAAAGTCTTCCGGACCGGGTACCGCAACGGACATATTGCCGTTCTCATCGATGGAAATTTCCTCCGGCAGCAAACCGTCCGCCTCCGCTTCGTCCGCAGTTTTCTCAAGCTCCGCCGCCTCGTCCGCAGTCAGGCTCTCAATAGGCAGCTCAATCCGATGGGCGCGGAGCAGGTTGCCTCCGTCCCAGTCGCTGCAGTCGTACTCGTCCAGCCAAAGCACTGCCGTATCCGCGTCTGCGTCCACCAGGAAGCCATACCAGCCATCGCAAAACGTCTCTCCCTTGAAGGAGCTTTCATCCAACGCCGGATACACGCCCAGGATCTGCGCGTAAGGCTCAAAATAATAGCCGGAAATCGGTTCCCGGTAACGGCCTTCTGTCTCCATATAGATGCCATAAAACCCGTTGTAATCCTCGTACCCGCCATCGCTCTCGCCCTGTACACGGACAGCCACCAGCTTTTTTCCCTCTTCCATGGTGGGGAAGATACTCGGATCTGCCACCTCCCGGCATTCCGGTACCTGCAGTGTCATATTCTCCTGGAAGCTAAAAGAAGCACCAGCCTCATGTTTCACGATTTCCAGACTGCTTCCATTCTCCGGACCAGTCACAAATACACTTACCATGGGATTGACTGTCGTATAGATGATGGTTCCAATCAGCAGGAACACACTGAGCACAAAGAACAGGAGACAGACTCCAAAGAAGCCCGCGCCCTTTTTCTTCGCCGTCTCTCCTTCAAAGGCCGTATAGGTATAGCCATTCTCCTGATAAGTAAAGCTTCCATCCCGTTCTTCGCCTGGATGGGCGCTGAAGGTTCGGTGGCTTCTATGACAGTCCTCGTCGGAGCTGTCGCCAAAACGGTCGTGCATGGCTTCATGCTGCTCTTCCACCGTTTCCCTCCGGTTGAAGCAGCCGCATTTGGGGCAGATACCGTAGTATTTCTCATAGTCAAATTTTTTATTGCAATTATGGCAGCGCATAGACGGCCCTCCCTTTACTCCCAGGGGAGCTGTGAATTTTCAATTTTTTTATCACGAAGCATTAGCTCGGTCACGGCCTCCTTCGGGGACTTGTCCTCGAAGAGTACCTTGTTGACCTGCCGAATAGACGCCCTCTACTACCATCTTTACCTCGTCCATGGCCTGCTGCATAGTCCGTCCCTGGCCCATCAGGTAACCGGCCTTCCGGTTCCGGCTGTGTACGGAAGCACAGGTAACGATCAGATCACCAATGCCGGACAGTCCGTTGAAGGTTTCCTGCCGTCCGCCCATGGCGGTGCCTATGCGGCTCATCTCCGCAATACCGCGGGTAATAAGCGCCGCTTTGGTATTATCACCATAGCCCAGGCCATCCGCGATACCTGCCGCCAGCGCAATCACATTTTTCAGCGCGCCGCCCAGCTCAATCCCCAGCATATCCGGACTGGTATAGACACGAAATACCTGGTTCATAAAAAGATTCTGAATATACTCTGCCGTCTCCCGGTCATGGGCACCTGCCACCACCGTGGTCGGCAGTCCCCGGCTCACCTCTTCCGCATGGCTGGGTCCGGAAAGAACCGCCGCACGGCAGTTTGGAATCTCATCTTCGATGACCTCGGTCATAATCTTCAGGGTGCTTTCCTCGATACCCTTAGATACGCATACGATTAACTGACCATCCGCCACATAGGGAGCCATATTGTGGGCCGTAGTGCGGATGCAGGCAGACGGAACCGCCAGCACCAGCATATCCATACCGGTTATCGCTTCCTCCAGATCGTTGGTAATCCGGATCGTTTCCGGAATCTTAACTCCCGGAAGTTTTCCCACCAGCTCCCGGTTCTTTAAAAGACTCTCCACGGAGGCTCTGGAATGGGACCAGAGGGTGACCTCGTGTCCGTTGTTGTGGAGTACCAGCGCAAGAGCCGTTCCCCAGCTTCCTGCTCCAATTACACCTGTCTTTGCCATACTTCTCTCCTTATTCCGCTTTCTGGCCGAGCTTGCTCTCGGTCCCCTTCATCAGTCTTCCGATATTTTTCCGGTGACGGAAGATAGCCATCAGACACAGGAAAATGGTAATAGCATAAAGCTCATAGAGGTGTCCCTGTGACAGCCCCCACTTTCCCTGCTGCCCAAACAGAATCGTCCCCACCGGCAGCCAGATGCTGACCAGAATGGAACCCAGGGATACATAACGGGTCGCGCCTACGGCGCCTCCAAATAATACAACGGCCACCAGGGTCATAACCGGATCCAGGGACAAGTACAGGCCTGCGGTAGCCGCAATGCCCTTTCCGCCCTTAAACTTCAGATAAAAAGGAAAGTTATGCCCCAGAATCACACCCAGGGCTGCGTACATTCCAAGAAGCACGCCCATATGTTCATCCGGGTAACGGCCCGCAAACAGAGCGCGTACCAGAAGCACCGCGAAGACACACTTAAAGCAGTCTCCCAACAGGGTAATCAGGCCTGCCTTCCAGCCAAGCGTCCGGAGCGCGTTGGTGGCTCCCGCGTTGCCGCTTCCATGCTGGCGGATATCCATACCTTTTAATTCTCCATAGATATAACCGGTCTGAAACAGACCGAACACATAGCCGATGGCCACACATGCCAGACGTATCACTGCTGATCACCCTTTCTTTCCCGAATCAGGAACCGGAGCGCGGTTCCCTTGAAGCCGAAGGCATCCCGGATCTTATTTTCCAGATATCTGGTATAAGAGAAATGCATCAGCTCCTTGTCATTTACAAAGATGACAAAGGTGGGTGGCTTCACCGCAACCTGTGTAATATAGAAAAGCTTCAGGCGCTTGCCTTTGTCTGAAGGCGGCTGCTGAAGGGCAACGGCCTCCGTCATGATCTCGTTCAGCACGCCGGTTGCCACCCGAAGGTTCTGATTCTGAATGACCATATCAATCAGTTCAAAGAGCTTCGGCAGACGCTGTCCGGTTACCGCAGAGATAAACGTAATCTCCGCGTAAGGCATATATGCTAAAATATTGCGGATTTTATTGGTATATTCGTATACGGTCTTATCATTTTTCTCAATAGCGTCCCATTTATTGACCGCAATGATAATACCCTTGCCGCGCTCATGGGCGATACCGGCAATCTTCGCGTCCTGCTCCGTCACGCCCTCCTTGGCGTCAATCACAAGGATGACCACATCGGCCCGCTCCACGGCTGTCACCGTACGGATGATACTGTAGCGCTCCAGCTCCTCCTTGATCTTGCTCTTGCGGCGGAGTCCCGCGGTATCAATAAAGAT
>CAKRTY010000239.1 GCA_934402125.1 uncultured Anaerosacchariphilus sp.
GTCTTACTGTTGTGGGTATTGTATACAGCAATGATTTTTTTCTTCTTCTTTACTTCCTGTTGTTCTTCTCCATTTGTATTCATATGGCTGTTTCCCTCCAAAATCTCTACCTCCGTTAAAGTTTTAGATTTTTCTCTATACTCTTTGCAAGTCCCTCATCCAGAATCGCCAGAGACGCGCGGAATTCCTTTCCCATCGCGTGGCCCAGTTCTTCCTTTCCACCATAGAAATACACGGGTACTTCGTAGTAGTCACACATATTTTGGAACTTTTTCTTTGTATTATCGGACGATTCATCCGACACAATGACAAGCGCCGCCTTTCCGGCCTTGACCGCGTGCTCGGTGGCAAATTCGCCGCTGGCGGTCTTTCCTGCCTTCTGGGCCAGGCTTATCAGGGATAATACTCTATTCTGTGCCAAGCTCATCCAACTCCTTTTCCAGGCTGTCATATACGGCGGGAGGAATATTCATCTTCAGAGAACGCTCCAGGCCCTTATTCTTTCTGGCCTTTGCCAGGCATTCCCTGGAAAAGCAAAGGTACGCGCCCCGGCCGTTCTTCCGGCCTGTGGCGTCCAGTACAATCTCATCCTCCGCGGTCTTCAGGATCCGGAGCAGCTCTTTCTTGCTCTTCATCTCCTGACAGCCGACACACTGGCGCATGGGTACTTTTTTATTCATCCTGACTCTCTTCCTCTGTCACGGCTTCGCCTTCCGCCGCCTCTGCCGCTTCTGCTGCTTCTGCCTCTTCCTGAGCCTGGGATTCCTTATACTCCTCGAAATCCTCGTACTCCTCATACTCCTCGTCTACGTCCAGCCAGCCCTCGATCTCTCTTGCCTGGGTCTCACTCTTGATGTCGATCTTGAAGCCGGTCAGTCTCGCTGCCAGTCTTGCGTTCTGGCCTTCCTTACCGATAGCCAGGGACAGCTGGTAATCCGGAACAACCACCTTGGCCGTCTTATCCTCGGGATCTGCCAGGACAGCGATTACCTTCGCCGGGCTCAGTGCGTTCTCAATGAGGAGCGCCGGGTTCTCATTCCAGTTGATGATATCAATCTTCTCGCCCCGCAGCTCATTGACAATGGCATTGACGCGGGCTCCGTTCATGCCGACGCAGGCACCTACCGGATCTACGTCCGGATCGTTGGACCATACAGCAATCTTGGTTCTGGATCCTGCCTCGCGGGCGATACACTTAATCTCTACGATACCGTCCCGTACCTCGGTTACCTCAGACTCAAACAGGCGCTTTACCAGCTCCGGATGCGTTCTGGACAGCAGAATCCGCGGTCCCTTGGTGGTATCCTTTACTTCCAGGATATAGACCTTGATACGCTCGGTGGGCTTAAATACCTCGCCCCTTACCATTTCATTTTCATTGAGAATCGCGTCTACCTTACCCAGGTTTACGCTGACGTTGCGGCCTAAGTATCTCTGGACAACTCCGGTCACAACCTCCTTCTCCATGCTGTAATACTGGTTAAACAGAACCTTACGCTCCTCCTCGCGGATCTTCTGCAGGATCACGTTCTTCGCGTTCTGTGTGGCGATACGTCCGAACTCCTTGGACTTCACCTCCACATTCACCACATCGCCCAGCTCATACTTCGGGTCGATCATCATGGCGTTGGCCAGACTGATCTCCGTGGTATCGTCCTCCACATTCTCTACTACCTTCTTCTCCGCAAGTACGGAAAACTGGCAGGTTACCGGGTCGATATTCACCTTGATGTTATCGGCTTTGCCAAAGTGCGCCTCGCAGGCTTTCAGCAGAGAATTCTCGATGGCCTCCAGCATGGTCTCCTTGCTGATATCCTTTTCCTTCTCCAAAAGCTCCAGCGCTTCCAGCAGTTCTGTGTTCATTCTTTTCTTTCCTCCTGATATTTTATACGTTTATGGGATTCTGCGGGTAATTCCGCGAATCAAAAATCAAAGGCCAGACGAATCAGCGCAATGTTGTCGCGGTCAAATACCCGCTCCTGTCCGTCCTCCTGCTCAATCGTTACGGTGTCCTTATCCCAGGCCTTCAAAAGACCCCGGAATTCCTTCTGCTTCTCAACCATGCGATAGGTGCGGATCTCCACCTCTTCGCCCTCGCTCCGGACAAAATCCCGCTCTTTCTTCAGCGGCCGGCCCAATCCCGGGGAACTGACCTCCAGAATATAGGAGTCGTCGATGAAATCATCCCGGTCCAGCAGAGCGCCAAGCTCCCGGTTCACAATCTCACAGTCATCCACCGTGATTCCGCCCGGCTTATCGATATAAGCGCGCAGATACCAGTTCCCGGCTTCCTTTACATACTCCACGTCCACCAGCTCGAAGTTATTCTTCTCGATGATGGGCAAGAGGAGCTGCTCCGTCTTCTGTTCATACTCTTCTCTTTTTGTCATATCTTTCCTTTCACCTGGGGCGGTCTGTTGCATGCTTTTCTTCAAAAACAAAGAGTGAACTTTCGTTCACTCTTTTCGGCCGCGCATTTATTCTATATCAATGTATCACATTTTCTCAGTAAATGCAAGGGGTTTATACGTTAATTTCCGCTTTTTCTCCCAGAATATCGCTGTATTTCGCGAGAATCGGACGAACCACCTGGGAAAGGAAGGCGTCTACCTGCTCCGGGGCGCGTCCCACGTAGCGGGAGGGCTCCATGGTCTTCTTCAGATCCTCCAGGGAAAGTCCGAAGGCCGGATCCGCTGCAATCAGCTCCAGCAGGTTATTCTCCTGACCATTTACCTTCACGTTTCTGCCTGCTTCCATGGAAAGCTCACGGATACGCTCATGCAGCTCCTGACGGTCGCCGCCTGCCTTTACCGCATCCATCATAATATTCTCTGTCGCCATGAAGGGCAGCTCTGCCATCATGTGCTTCCGGATAACCTTCGGGTATACCACCAGACCGTCTACCACGTTCAGGCACAGATCCAGGATACCGTCGATAGCCAGGAAGCCCTCGGGAATGGACAGACGTTTGTTGGCGGAATCGTCCAGGGTTCTCTCAAACCACTGGGTCGCGCTGGTGATAGCCGGGTTCAGGGCGTCCACGATCACATAGCGGGACAGGGAAGCGATACGCTCGCTGCGCATGGGGTTGCGCTTGTACGCCATCGCAGAGGATCCAATCTGGGATTTCTCAAAGGGTTCCTCTACCTCCTTCAGATGCTGCAAGAGACGGATATCGTTGGACATCTTGTGGGCGCTGGCCGCAATCCCCGCCAGTACGTTCAGCACACGGGTGTCTACCTTACGGGAATAGGTCTGTCCGGATACCGGATAGCAC
>CAKRTY010000240.1 GCA_934402125.1 uncultured Anaerosacchariphilus sp.
GCACACAGGAGGTCAGTTTAAAAAAGAGACTTTGTCCGGCAATTGTCCGTACAAACCAGCGTACCAGTAAGACAGCCAGCACAAACAAAATTCCGCTGCCAAGCGCGCCCAGAAGGCGTACAGCGAAGGGTGTCTGTGCGTACAGGCTCTGAAATGCCTCCGTCGGAAGCAGCTGGGAATCCTCGCCGGTCACCCGGAAGGTAAAGCCTTCCTCTCCTATCAGCTCCAGATCCCCATTCACTGTAAAATAAGTCCGCAGCTCGTCTCCGGTAAGCGCCACAGTCTGAATGCCATTTTTCTTTACGGTAAGCCCCGTAATGGTCAGCGGCTCTCCCGTAGAATAATGCTGATCCAGCGGATCAATCCGCTTTAGGGAGCAATGACCTCCATACTGGAAATCCCCATAGAAAATCCGCGCCACACCGTTCACCACCACCCGGTGATGGTCGTCCCGGGCAGTTATATTCGCCCCGGAACCGGCAAAGACAGTCGTCACTACTTCACCGTGGGGATCGTTTTCAAAGGTCAGGGTCACGGTCGTAAACACCGGTGTCACAAATACGCAAACAAGCAGCCACAAGACTGCCGCGGCCAGAATCAGTTTCTTTTTGTTCTGTTTTAAATGATTAAAATTCATGTCTTTCCTACTTTAAATCCATTATTTTAGAAGACTAGCTGCACTAAGAGCATATAGCAGAAGGTTCCTGCCGCAATGCTTAAGAGCACGTTCCGCTTCCAGGCATGTAAAAGCGCCGTCAGAAGTGTGGCCGCAAACTCCGGGATGCCATGTGTGGCAGAAAAGAGATCTGCGCCCTTCAGGCAATAGACCACCAGGGTTGCCATGATTGCCGGAGGCAGAATCGCACCCAGGTAGTTGACTGCTTTCGGCATCTCTTTTTTCCCTCCGAAAAGCACGAAAGGAATGAGCCGGGTGATCAGTGTACAGACAGCCGTCACCAGAATTATAACAAATGCTTGCGTCGCTGTCATGTATTTTCCACCTTTCCTTCCAGTCTTTTTTGCAATGCCATGAGAATTGTCACCGTGATAATCAGGGAAGGCAGGATAAAATTGCTGCCGCCGAAGATCTGAAGACAGATCACCGAGCTGATAAAACCGATGACTGCGGGCAGATGGTTCTTCGCTTCTCTCCACTGATCCACAAAGATGGTTACAAAGAGCGCCGTCATGGCGAAATCAATGCCGGTCATATCGAAGGGCAGAACCTGTCCCAGAGCCGCGCCCACCACGGAACCGATGATCCAGTAGATCTGATCCAGCAGGGAAATCAGGAACATGACTTTCTTTTCATCGATTCCTTCCGGAACCTTTAAAGAACACAACAGGGAATAGGTCTCGTCCGTCAGGGAGAAGATCATATAAGGCCTGGATTTCATAGCCTTGAATTTTTCGATGAAGGTCAGGCCGTAAAAAGCGTGGCGGCTGTTGATAAGTAAGGTCATTACAGCCACCACGGGAAGACTTGTCCCGGTGGTTAAGAAGCTTACCAGCACGAACTGGATGGAACCGGCATAGACAATGGTGCTGATCAGAAGCGCCCACCAGAAGCTGTAACCGGCCTCTTGCAGGAGCAGACCGAAGGCCAGTCCCAGAAACAGATATCCCAGCATGACCGGGAGGGTTTTCAAAAATGCAAATTGAAAGGTCTTTTTCATTGGTCAAAATCCTGTATTGTCTCAGATTTTTATCTCAGGAACCGGAAATCCGGATCACAGAGGCTGCACGGCTCAGAACCTGTTCCAGATCCAGGTCCAGCTGTCTGGAGTAATCCCGCTCCACCTCCTGACAGATCCGTTCGCTGTTCCAGGAAGCGATAGTTGCATTGCTATAGTCCAACAGCACATACGCCGCAAAAAGACAGAGACAGACATAAAAGCGAATCCGCAACCAGATTCGTCCGGTCGGTTCCTCCTGTGCCGGGATTTGTCCCCGTTGCTCCAGAAGAAGTGAACGGTACTGTCCGCCCTGTCTTTCTGTTTTTTTCATAGAAATACCGCCTTATGCAGAACTAAAATCACTAATACCATATGAGCGGTGTTTCGGAATCAGAACTGCTTTTGCCTACCGGTTGGCAAGCTCCGCGGTGATATCCTCCCAGGTCACGCCCCGCTCTACCATCAGAACCATGGCGTGATACAGCAGATCGGACATCTCGTATTTGATCTCCTCCGGATCCGGATTCTTAGCGGCGATGACAAGCTCGGTGGCTTCCTCTCCCACCTTCTTCAGAATCTTGTCGATTCCCTTGTCAAAGAGGTAATTGGTGTAAGATCCTTCCTTCGGATGTACCTTCCGATCCGCAATCACCTGGTATACATCTTCAAATACCTTTAAGGGATTGGTATTTTTATAATCGGTTTTTGCGATTTCATGGAAGAAACAGGACTTGCTGCCTGTATGGCAGGCTGCTCCGGTCTGGGATACCTTTGCCAGCATGGTGTCGCAGTCGCAGTCTACCACCAGCTCCTTCACATACTGGAAATGGCCGCTGGTCATTCCCTTTACCCAGAGTTCCTGGCGGCTTCTGCTCCAATAGGACATCTTGCCGGTCCGGGTCGTCTGATGAAAGGCCTCCTCGTTCATATAAGCCACCATCAGGACTTTGTCGGTGCGGTAGTCCTGTACCACCACCGGAACCAGGCCGTCGGAACCCAGCTTGAACTCGGACCATTCCATATTGCAGCTTAAGGGACTGTGTTTTTCCACAAAGGGCGTCAGCTCGTTCAGATAGATCAGCTCGCTTACGTATTCCTCAATCAGGGCTGCCGGGGCGCTGACCACGTCAGAGCTGTCCACACAGGCCGCAATCTTTTCTTTTCCGAAGCGGGTGGAGGTTTCTTCTGTCAGATCGATATTTTCCTGACGGCCATAATTTAAGATAGCCTTTTCGCAGCCGGCATAGAGGATTTTCTTCACGTCCTCCAGCCGTCGGATTCTGCCTCCGGCCTTTACCGGAATCTCAGCAGCGCGGCAGATTTCCTTCAGGACACCGATGGACAGGTCGTGATCCGTGTCCGTATCGGACAGATCAAAGACCAGAAGCTCGTCCGCCCCATTGTCGCTGTAATATCTTGCAAGGACAGCGGCATCCATATCAGTGCCCTCGCCCTGCACCTTTCCGGCCAGAAGCCGGATGACTGCTGTATTTTTTTCACTCATATCAAAGACTTCCTTTCGTAGATAATACGTCTGTAATTCTCGGATCCTGTGTGGTCGCCATATCAAGGGCTTTGGCAAAGGCCTTAAAC
>CAKRTY010000241.1 GCA_934402125.1 uncultured Anaerosacchariphilus sp.
ACCTTTCCAGAAACCATATTCAGCCTCCTTCAGCTCAGGCTTTACCAATCGAGCCACAAATTTCCATTGCATGTTCTGCAGCTTCCTGCATTCCCTGAGCTAAAAATTTGTATAATCCGTAGGCGCCATTACCAGATACATCATGGGATAACAAATTGTCAATACCTCCTCGATATAAATCATATGCGATATTCAATTTGCAAATACCCATTTTGCAGGCTTTGGCCAGATTTTCATCTCCTGTTCCTGAACCACCGTGAAGAACCAGCGGAACCGATACTTTTTCTCTCAGCTCCCGCAGTAACTCAAACTGCAGCTGCGGAATTCCCTTGTATGCGCCATGAGCTGTTCCGATTGACACAGCAAGGGCATCGACCTCAGTTTCTTTCACATATTTAATAGCCTCCTGCGGATCCGTAAATACGCTGTCTCCTGCACCTTCTCCGTTTAGTTCTGTTCCAGCTGAACCACTCCCCACATGACCAAGCTCAGCTTCTACTCCAACTCCAACTGCATGTGCCACTTTCACAACTTCTTTTACCTGAGCCACATTTTCCTCATAAGGCAAAGAAGAATAATCAAGCATCACATCTGTAAAGCCTGCTCGAATTGCCGCCACCGCATGCTCATATTTTGCTCCATGATCCAGAATTATCGATACGGGAACCGTAGCTCTTCTGGCCAGGTCTGTGGCAATCCTTCCAAAATACTCTATATCCGGATTATTTCCATACATTACCAGCAAAATAACCGGTGATCTTTTCGCCTCTGCCGCGCTCAGACACGCTCTTAAATTATGCTCATTTCCGATGCCAAGAGCCGGAACACAATAATGCTTCTCTCTGGCTTCATTCAGAGTATATTTCATTGAAATCAACATCTTTTTTCCTCCTCATCGCAAAAGAACTGCTGTAAAAAATCTTCTATTGCTTTATCAGCTTCTTCTTCACCTATTCCGTCATAATAAAATTCTGCCGTCTCATATGGCTCCAAACCAGCCTGTAACAACTGTAATCCTGACTTAACATTAAACACCCCATGACGTGTCTTTACACTGATTTTACACGGATATTTTTTTGCAAGTTTTGCCAGTTCATAGCTCGGCCCAACATGAAGTCCCATTTCCATAACTATCGTCCGTTTCATAATTATGCAAATTTCACAACAATCCGGAACGTATCCGGACGAATCGCTGCTTCAAACGCCTCCGTTCCATCATGATAATCAAATACACCCGATACAAGTCTGCTGGTGTCAATCAAATTTTTAGAAATCAAATTGACAGAACGATCAAAGGAACGAACGCTCGGACTTACAGCGCCTGTAACAATCACTTCTGTTTTATGTAACCAGTTGGGACTTACTTCTACCGGTTTATCCGGGTGCTGCGATGAATACATGACAACTCTTCCCATGGGCGCAACCATCTGAATAGCCTGTGCGGCCACTGCGGAAATAGGAGTTGTGTTAAAGACTGCCTCTGCTCCAATATTTTTAGTAATTTTTTTCACAAACTCTACAGGATCCATTTCCATCGGATTGATTGTATAATCGCATCCCAGCTCTTCTGCAATCTTTCTCCGTTCCGGATCCGGTTCGGAAAGTGTAACACGGGCACCGGAAAGCTTCGCGCACATTATATGCAGCATACCCATAATACCGCCGCCAATTACCACTACGTCATCTCCAAGTTGGATTTTCCCTTTCTCAATACTGTTCAAAACACAAGCTAAAGGCTCGGCAAATACCGCTCTTTCTACCGGTAAATCCTGCGGAATATCCCAGATTTTCTGAACAGGAACTGTTACATATTGCCCCAGACCGCCTGAACCAGGGATTTCTGACTGCCTGCTCTTTCCGCCGTTGATATTTGTACACAGATTTTCTTCTCCGTGTCTGCAGTAATAGCACTTTCCGCAGCTGCTGATGAGTCGAACCGCAACCTTTTTCCCAACTTCATATTCGTCCTTATCAACACCGCTTCCAATCCCGGCTATCTCTCCTGCAATCTCATGTCCTCCAACTACAGGAAGAGGAGTAGGGGCCTGACGCGTAAACATTCTTTGCTCATAAGTGCAAAGCGCGCATCCATCAATTTTAATCAAAACCTCACCTGCGGCTGGTTCAGGTCTCGTAACTGTCCGAACCTCGCACTGATGACTGTCTGTAATTGCTAACACTTCCATTTTTTCACTCATGACTATTCATCCTTTCCTTCATATTTTCCCGTATAAAATACCCGATACAGATATTCCAAATCCTTTTTTTCAAGATCTTTCGGACAGCTCTTAATATTGGCGTCCACTAATGCCTTTTCAATGTAAGCGTCCACTTTTCCAAAGTAAGCCTCCTCTGAAAGTCCTACTTTTTTCAAAGTAATCGGCATATCTATTGCACGATATAATTCAAAAATCGCATGGATAAGTTTTTTCTGTTTTTCTTCCTCGGTTCCCGTATAACCCAGTTGCTCAGCCACCTCTGAATATACCGCTTGCGGCATAAGATATTGCATCGTATAAGGAAGCGCCAGTCCTGTCATTAAACCATGCGGCAAATGAAAATCTCCTCCCGCCTGATCCATCCCGTGTGCCATTCCAGTTCCTGCATTTCCTATTCCCATCCCCGCAAGCGAAGCTGCAATATGCATTTTTTCACGCGCATCCAAATCGCCCTCGTAGGAAGCCTTCAAATTTTTCATAATCATGACAGCCGCCTGACAGGACAATGCTTTCACCATCGGATTACTTCTCAGAGATATAGCTGATTCCAATGCATGAGCCAGCGCATCTGCGCCAGAATACGCAATATTTTTAAGCGGAAGACTGCGTAACAGCGTAAAATCCAAAATTGCCTCTGTAGGAATGATTTCTTTCGAAAGTATCATTCGCTTTCTGTTATTCTCATCTTTCACCACAGAACACCCGGTAGTCTCCGAACCGGTTCCACTCGTAGTCGGTATCACCGTAAGACCTATTTTCTTTTCCGCTTTTTCGATACTATATGGAGTCAGTGCCTGCTCCCATGTTAATTCTGGATGTTCAGCAAATACCCTAAGTGCTTTTGCAACATCCATTACTGCCCCTCCTCCAATTCCGACAATCCATGTCGGGGCAAACAGACGTGTTTTCTGAATAGGA
This sequence comes from uncultured Anaerosacchariphilus sp., assembly GCA_934402125.1. GTDB lineage: Bacteria > Bacillota > Clostridia > Lachnospirales > Lachnospiraceae > Laedolimicola. Next base: position 3,138 of record CAKRTY010000241.1, read on the forward strand.
ATATTCAGCATCTATGTGGTAGGTTCCATCGGAACATTACAAAGGATCTCGTATTC
>CAKRTY010000242.1 GCA_934402125.1 uncultured Anaerosacchariphilus sp.
TCGAATGCCGCATAAGGTGCACCGACCAGACCACCGGTTCCCAGATAGCTGCCAATATTGATGACATTCGTTCCATGTATGAATATTTTCCCATGGACGGCGTAACCTGTAACCCCACAATTCTGGCCAAGGAGAAGCGCCCGCCCTATGAGGTACTGAAGGAGATCCGGGATTTTATCGAGGAAGGCGAGCTTCATGTACAGGTTTTAAGCGATCATGCCGATGGCATGGTGGAGGAGGCCTACAAGATTCGCAAGGAGCTGGGAGACGATACCTATATTAAGATCCCGACCACCAAGGAGGGTCTGAAAGCCATCCGGATTCTGGCGGCAGCAGGCATCCATGTGACAGCCACAGCGATTTATACCCAGATGCAGGCGTTCCTGGCGGCCAAATCCGGCGCGCGCTATGTGGCTCCCTACATTAACCGTATCGACAACCTGGGATCCGACGGCGTGCGTACCGCCAAGGAGATCCACGATATGTTCCGCAACTACGGCTTTAAGACCGAGGTGCTGGCAGCCAGCTTTAAGAACTCCCGCCAGGTCATTACACTGTGCGAGTATGGAATCGGCGCGACTACCATTTCCCCGGACGTACTGGATCTGCTGATTAAAAATGATTCCGTAACAGCGGCCCTGAATGTATTCCGCAGTGACTTTGAGCGTGTCTGCGGTAAGGGCAAGACCATGCTGGATTGTTAAAAATAAGAGGATTTCCTATGATAGATTTGCATTTGCATTTTGATGGTTCCCTGCTTCCGCGCACCGTACTGGAGCTTGCGCAGGAGCAGGGAATCCTGCTTCCGGCGAAAGAGCCGGACGAATTAAAATTATTTCTGACAGCTCCGGAGAACTGCGAGAGTCTGAATGAATATCTGGAGAAGTTTGATCTGCCCCTTAAGGTGCTGCAGACCAGGGAAGCTATCCGAAAAGCGATGTATATTCTGGTCAGTTCTCTGAAGGAGCAGGGAATGCTTTACGCGGAAATCCGGTTTGCGCCCCAGCTTCATACGAAAAAGGGGCTGACCCAGGAGCGGGTGGTACAGGCCGCCCTTCTGGGTATGCAGGAGGCGCTGGCGGGTTCCTTTTTCCGGTGTAAGCTGATTCTGTGCTGTATGCGCGGAGCGGACAACCGGGAGGAAAACCTTCTGACCGTGCGGACAGCGGCGGCCTTTCTGGGCCGGGGCGTGGCGGCGCTGGATCTGGCGGGAGCGGAAGCCCTGTATCCGACTGAGGAGTTTGCGGAGGTATTTTCCCTTGCCCGGGAGCTGGGCGTGCCCTTTACGATTCACGCAGGCGAGGCCGACGGGCCGGAAAGCATCGAGGCGGCGCTTTCCTTCGGTGCCAGCCGTATCGGACACGGCGTGCGCTCAGCAGAGAAGCCGGAACTTCTCGAGCGGCTGCGGGAACAGCGGATTCCCCTGGAAATGTGTCCCAGCAGCAACGTGCAGACGAAGGCGGTTCCCGCTCTTTCACAGCATCCGGTTCTGGAGTTTCTGCGGCAGGGCCTGTGCGTGACAGTCAATACAGATAATATGACGGTGTCGGATACAACCATAGAAAAGGAATTCGGCCTGCTGTCCCGGGAACTGGGAATGACGGCAGAGGAACGGAAAAAGCTGCTTCTCAACGCAGCGGACGCGGCTTTTCTGACGACGGAGGAGCGCTGGCGGCTGAAAGACGTGATAGAAAAGATATCGATAGCATGAAGAGCCCGGAAGACGGGCGGTAGACAGGGAGAACAGAAATGGCGAAGAAAAACGCGAGAAATACAAGAGGAAAAATTGTCAGCGCAGCCTGGAAGCTTTTTTACGAGCAGGGCTATGAGGACACGACGGTGGAGGAGATCATAGCCCTCTCCGGCACCTCGAAGGGTTCCTTCTATCATTATTTTGACGGAAAGGACGCGCTTCTCTCTACCTTAAGTTCTCTTTTCGATGAGAAGTATGAGGAGCTGATGGAGGAGCTGACGCCGGAGATGACGGCGATGGAGCAGCTGTTGTTTCTGAATCAGGAGCTGTTTAAAATGATTGAGGACAGCATTTCCCTGGATCTGCTGGCGCGGCTCTATTCCACCCAGCTGACGACCAGCGGCGAAAAGCATCTGCTGGATCACAACCGGATTTATTATAAGCTGCTTCGGAAAATCATTGCCAGAGGCCGGGAAAACGGTGAGCTGAGCCGGATCTCCGGCGTCAGCGAGATGGTGAAGCTCTATGCCCTCTGCGAGCGGGCGCTGCTGTATGACTGGTGTCTCTGTGCCGGGGAATATTCCCTGGTGGAGTACAGCGGGCGTGTGCTTCCGGTATTCTTGAGCAGCTTTCTGCCTCAAAAGTAGAAAATTTATTTTTTGTATTTCATATCTTCTAAAATATCGTCTAGTATAAAAATACTGTAAATTCAATAAAAATCCTGTATTTTCGAAATGAAAGTACAGGATTTGTTCTATACATTGTTCTGTATTGTGGTCTAATTTTCGTTGTGTTATAATAAGCCTCATGTGCGGGAGACGCCTGAACGGATTCCGCGATTGTAAAGGTATGAGGAGGAAATAACTATGGCAGGACAAGTTGGAATTCTCGCGGCGATCGTGATTTATCTGGCAGCGATGGTTTACGTGGGATTCTATTTCAGTAAGAAGGGCAGCGGAGATTCCGCAGATGAATTTTATCTGGGCGGACGAAAATTGGGACCGCTGGTAACGGCAATGAGCGCGGAGGCGTCGGATATGAGCAGCTGGCTCCTGATGGGATTGCCGGGCGTCGCTTATCTGACCGGTATCTCTGACGCAGGCTGGACCGCTATCGGCCTGGGCCTGGGAACTTATCTGAACTGGCTGATTGTAGCGAAGCGTCTGCGCCGCTATTCTGTAAAATGCAACGCGATTACCATTCCGGATTTCTTTTCCAGACGTTTCCGGGACGAGAAGAACATTCTGATGTGTATCGCGGCGATTGTGATTCTGATTTTCTTTATTCCCTATACGGCGTCTGGCTTTAAGGCAATCGGAACACTGTTCTCCAGTCTCTTTGGAGTCGAGTATCATGTGGCGATGATTGTCGGAGCGGTAGTAATCGTAGGTTACACCGTCATGGGCGGTTTTATGGCCGTATCTACCACAGACCTGATTCAGAGTATTGTTATGAGTATTTCTCTGGTGGTGATCGTATTTTA
>CAKRTY010000243.1 GCA_934402125.1 uncultured Anaerosacchariphilus sp.
GTGGGGATATGTTCTCTTCCATGTACGTCGATTTTTACCCGTCCTCCCTTATTGGCGTGAAGGGTGATTTTTTTCAGCAGCGCATATTTCTCCGGCTCCGGAATCTCCTCCGTATGCTTTGCAAAATGACACAGCTGCCACCACCAGTAGGGTACAAAGGGCAGATTATACAATACCATCAAAATAATTCTTCTCATCTTTTTTTCCTTCTCTTTATCTTTCTGTAAGCTTCAGCGTCTCAAACTCTGTCTTTATCGAAACCTGCTTTCCTGCCAGGCTGCCGCTGATGAAATCCAGCATCATAGACTGAAGCTCATCGGAATAGCTCCAGTAGGGGCTGGTGGTCAATGGAATCAGAAAGCTTCCTTCACTTCCGTCGAAGGTAAAGCGGTGAGCCTCTTTCACGCCCTTCCCCTCATTCATGAAATACACCACGCCCTGGAATTTCAAAGGCTCCCCGGAGCCGCTTTCGTCCCTGACCGTAATCCGCAGGAAGGGAATCTCTGAGCCATCCCGGTTCTCCGGAAAGGCGTAGAGAAAATAGTTTTCCTCGGCGTTCAGAATATACTGATCATCGCCCAGCTCCGAGGCGTTGGTATCCAGAAGGCTCCACTCCACGTTCATGGGTTCGGTCTCCTCTTCCTTCAGGTATTCATTGCCCCATGCCTTCGGAAGCATTTTCAGATCCTCGATGTGCTGGAGCTTTCCAAACTCCTCGTAGGCCGGTTCAAACCGGGCCCGCACCTCGTCGTCATTGGTCAGAAAAATGATATTCTTATACTTGCAGGGCGTATAATGCTTCTGCAGATATTGATACATATAATAATTCCGGGTACTTAAGGATCCGGAATCGTGCTGCCAGGCAGGAGCCACGATCAGGATTTCCGGCTGCTTTTCCTGCAGCACCTCGATGGCCCGGGTCTGCATCACCCGATTGTTGGTGTTGTAGGTACTGCTGAAGGGCATCAGGTTTTCCTTATTCAGGATATTGTAATGGGACAGCTGGTTCGTCATATCCACAACCTTCTTATCCCGGCAAAGATCATTGACCAGGGTATTCAGGTTCATCAGCTCTTCCTTCTGCTCTTCCGTAATGTAAATGTTGCCGAGGCCCGGGATGCCCGTCTCCTCCACGGTGGCGTAAGTATAGTCGTCACTGATCGTATCCCGCTCGAACACCTTTGCGGGCATAATCAGAAGATTGCTTCCCCTGGTTGCCACCGTCGCAAGGAACAGAAAGGCCATCATACCCGCTGTCCACAGAGAAAAGCGTTTTTCCAGAGAGGGCAGGAAAATCATCAAAATCAGAAACAGGCTGCAAATGGTGGTTACGATAATCCCCCGCTCGCCAAACTGGGTTCGCACGAAGGTATAACGCACGATCACCAGATTAAAGATAATCAGGAAAAACAGAGCGTACAGGGCAAGCTTTTTCTCTTCTCCTTCTTTTCCTGCCGGGAAAATCAGGGCTGCCAGAAGGGAAAGTCCAAAGCCAAAGGTAGCGTACCAGACAAAGGGACTTGCAAGCTCCTCCCGCAAAATATCCCCGGTGGTTTCGAGAATCGCCGCCGAATTTTCCACAATATATCGAAGAATCGCGAAAAACATGGGAATAAAGCAAATTCCCAGAATCAGAAGCGGAATATACCAGGGCAGAATTTTCCGCCGCACTTCTTTTTCATTCAGGCGGAAGAAGATTTTCCAGCCCTTCTCATGGAAGCACTCCCAGAGAATCATGGGCAGGGTCGCCAGGGCACAGGCTCCGCCGATGGAAGAATTCCAGGCGATGGACAGGATCGAGATAAAGGTCCAGCTCCAGAGCTGCATGGGAAAATCCTTCCGCATTTTTTTTGAAAATACGATCACGATAAAGGGCAGCGCAAAGGCCCAGCGCACGTAATAGTATTTGTCTCCGAACAGGGAGAACAGCAGCACGCAGAGAAGCCCCAGCAGCTGATTGTCGATAAAATAGTAAAATACCGCCGCCGTCGCCATGGCGATGAGGACGCAGCCCACGGTCATAGCCGGTTCAATGGACGCATAGGTTCCGTCAAATAACAGCTTTCCCACTGCCGCCTGGAAATAATCGCAGACTCCGTGGATCGGCATGGTATCGATATAGGGCACAATGCCGTAATTCAGAAGCTCATGCAACGGCTCTGAAATTTCTCCGTAATGGTACATCTCCAGGGGCGTGCCGGAAATCGTTCCGTTTGGCAGCGTCCAGGAGGCGAAAACCGCCAGGGAGAGGAAAGTCATAAGGGAAATGGTCGGCCGCAGATTTTCTTTGCGCTTATGGAATAAACGCCCATTGTATCCAATCGCAAGCCAGAAGGCCACGTTGGAGACCATCACCATGTTTTTTCCCCGGTATAGCTCTATCACTTCTCCGCCCCGGATATAGGTAAAAGAGTGGAAGAGTATGAACGCAAGCGGCAAAAACCACTGCATCCGTTCAATCCAGATTTTCCGTTTCTTCGGATCTTTTCCACATCTGTGGTTAAAAAACAGAAAGATACCCACACCGATCAGAGTTATACACTGGACTATGGGGAAAAGTTTCTCCAGCCAGGACTGCATCCCAAATATTTCTTTCAACAGACCACCCCAGAATATAGCAAGGGTAAACTGTGAAAAGATTACCAGAAAGCAGGCGTCCTCAAACCACCCATAGCTTTCACGCTGCTTCGCCGTATATTCTTTTGTCCAATCAAAACTGCCGCAAAGCCGGCTCCATTTTTTTGAAAGCAGAGTCAGAAGCACCGCGTACAGCAGAAAAAAGCCCAGCAAACTTCCGATAAACAGATTGGCCAGGGTCATATCCCCCTGCTTATAGTAGGCGGTCCAGGTGGTATAGCCTGTGACAAACTCCGTATATTCCGGCATCCGCTGATACAATACCCGCATAACCAGCCAGCACAGGAGGGCGGTGGACGGGATCGTCAGCAGGGCGGAAATGACGCATATTTTCTGTGAAAAATATTTTTTCATGATTATTTCGGACCTTTCTCAAATTCGCCCGGATTCTCAGGGAATTTTCTAAAAAAAATTACATTAAACCCTTAAAAGTATAAGGATTCAATGTAATTATAGTATAAAGCCTTTCTTTTGTCACCCTAAATTCAGTAGGAATGTATTCCGCTTAGAAAGTATT
>CAKRTY010000244.1 GCA_934402125.1 uncultured Anaerosacchariphilus sp.
GCCACTGCCATTCCCATGACCAGCGTCAGCATGGATGCGTGCTCCGGACGGATATCCGGCCGCAGCAACAGGCTCATATAAATAGCCTCTCCCGGAGGGGAGTCCCAGGCGCGTCCCCGTCTGCCCCGGCCCTTTGTCTGCTGATCGGCGCACACCAGGGTTCCGTGGGGCGCTCCCTCCTCTGCCAGCCTTTTAGCCTGAATGTTGGTGGAATCCGTATCCGCGAAGCAGACCAGCTTCCGGGCCATAACCTCTGTCTGAAGATAATTACGGATCTCCGCCTCCGTCATAGCGTCCGGTGACGTCAAAAGACAGTATCCCCGGTTCGGCACACTGTCAATCTCGTATCCTTCTTCTTTTAACCTGCTGACTGCCTTCCAGACAGCCGTCCGGGATACAGAAAGCTGCTCGCACAGCTCCTGTCCCGACACATAACCGCCGCTCTCCCGGAGCGCCGTTAAAACCTCGTCTTTTATCATAAAAACCACATCCAGATGATATTGAAAATCAGTGCCACTGCCATGATTCCCGAAAAAATCGAGCAGATATAGCCTGTCACCTTTTTATTTTTCGCCAGTTCCATAATGCCTGTCACTGCGGACATTCCCGCTCCCAGAAGAAAGACAAGGGGAATCAATATTCCCCTTTTTCCTCCAAATAAAATTAACAGAGCCAGAATCAGCACCGCGCAGGCCAGGACCATGGAAATCATTTTCCAGTAATAATAAGGGTCCCTGCTCACATGGCTTGCTTTTTTCATCTCTATGCCCCCAGTGTCGCCGCCATCACAGCCTTGATGGTATGCATCCGGTTCTCCGCCTCGTCAAAAACTACGGACTGGGCAGACTCAAATACCTCGTCGGTGCATTCCATCTCGTCGATACCGAATTTCTCCTGAATCTTCTTTCCGATTCCGGTCTTCAGATCGTGGAAGGCAGGAAGACAATGGGTAAAGAGCGCCTGGGGTCCCGCATTCTCCATGACCTTCTTATTCACCTGATAGGGCATCAGTTCGCGGATCCGGCTCTCCCAGACCTCGTCCGGCTCTCCCATGGATACCCATACATCTGTATAAATAACGTCCGCGCCCCTGGTGCCGTCCATCACGTCCTCGGTCAGGGTGATCGTAGCTCCTGTCTCCTTCGCTACATTCTCACAGTAAGCTACCAGCTCCGCATTGGGGAAATACTGCTTCGGCGCGCAGGCGGTAAAGTGCATACCCATCTTCGCGCAGGCAATCATCAGGGAATTACCCATATTGTAACGGGCGTCGCCCATATAGACCAGCTTCACGCCCTTCAGATGTCCCAGGTGCTCCTTCACTGTCAGAAGGGTCGCCAGCATCTGTGTGGGATGATATTCATTGGTCAGGCCGTTCCATACGGGAACGTCGGAATATTTTGCAAGCTCTTCTACGATCTCCTGTCCGAAGCCTCGGTATTCAATACCGTCAAACATCCGGCTCAGCACTCTGGCTGTATCCGCAATGCTTTCCTTCTTGCCAATCTGGGATCCGGACGGATCCAGATAGGTGGTTCCCATACCCATATCGTGGGCAGCCACCTCGAAAGCACAGCGGGTACGGGTACTGGTCTTTTCAAAAATCAGCGCCACATTTTTCCCGCGCATATCGCGCTCTACAATCCCGGCTTTCTTGCGGGCCTTTAAGTCCGCAGCCAGATCTACCAGATATTCAATCTCCTCCGGTGTAAAATCCTTCAGTGTCAGAAAATCGCGTCCCTTTAAGTCCATTTCTTTTGTCCTCCAGCCTCGTCTTATGTCAACTAATTCTCTTTTGCTACCTCGGCAACTGCCTTTACCATACCTGCCAGTCCCTGAATATCGGACGGAATGATAATCTTGGTTGCCTGACCGTCTGCCGCCTTGGCAAAGGCCTCCAAACTCTTAAGCTGCAGAACCGCGCTGTCTGCGGAAGCCTCCTTCAGCATCTTCAGACCGTCTGCGTTCGCCTGCTGCACCTTCAGGATAGCCTGCGCCTGACCTTCGGCCTCGCGGATAGTCGCTTCCTTCTTTGCCTCTGCCCGGAGGATCGCAGCCTGCTTCTCTGCCTCTGCGTCCAGAATCGCGGATTCCTTCTGTCCTTCCGCTACCAGAATGGTGGACTTCTTCTCACCCTCTGCCCGGAGGATCGCCTCACGACGCTCACGCTCTGCCTTCATCTGCTTCTCCATCGCATCCTGGATCGCAGCGGGCGGAATGATATTCTTAAGCTCTACACGGTTTACCTTGATACCCCAGGGGTCTGTGGCAATATCCAGAGACGCGCGCATCTTGGTATTGATTACCTCGCGGGAGGTCAGGGTCTGATCCAGCTCCAGATCTCCGATGATATTACGAAGGGTTGTTGCTGTCAGATTCTCGATCGCCATGATCGGATTCTCCACGCCGTAAGCGAACAGCTTCGGATCGGTAATCTGGAAGAATACGACGGTGTCGATCCGCATGGTTACATTATCCTTGGTAATAACAGGCTGGGGAGCGAAGTCTACCACCTGCTCCTTCAAAGTTACGCGCTTTGCCACCCGGTCGATAAACGGCGCCTTAAAATGAATTCCCACGCCCCAGGTTCCCATATAAGCTCCGAGACGCTCAATGACCAGCGCCTGCGCCTGGGGAACAATCTTGATACAGGACGCAATAATCATCAATATAAATAAAACAAGAATCAATACTAAAATAGTTCCTACAAAGCCCGGCATTTTCAGTCCTCCTTCTTCTTTCTCACAATCAGCTTCACGCCTTCTACGGCAATGATTTCCACATGGGCGTCCTTCGGAATGCTCTCCGAATCCTCTTCTGTACGGGCCGTCCAGGTCAGACCGTTCACAAATACTTCACCCCGGCCCTCCAGATTGCAAATCTCAGCCGTCACCACAGCCGTCTTTCCCATCAGGCTGTCCACATTGGTCTTTTCCTGCTTCTGTCCGTTGAAAAACTTCAGCGCCCAGGGTCTGGTTCCAAAAAGTAAAACCAGGGATATCACACAGAATACTGCCCACTGAATAACAGGGGACACGTCCAGCATGGCGAGAACAAACGCCGCCAGCGCGCCTCCGGCAAACCAGATAGTGGTCAGGCCCAGCGTAATAATCTCAATCACAACCAGCACAATCAGTAATACCAGCC
>CAKRTY010000245.1 GCA_934402125.1 uncultured Anaerosacchariphilus sp.
CGTATGGGCGGCACTGATGCTGGTTATGCCGATGCTTCTGATCGCTATGTATTCTGTGACAGAGCAGGGCAACAGCATTGTGTCCTTTAAATTCACCCTGGATCATTACGTCAGATTTTTTACCGACCCGGATTTCCTGATAATCCTCTGGCGTTCCATCTGGATAGCAGTGAAGACAACGATCATCTGCCTGCTTCTGGGCTATCCGATTGCGTTTTTTATCGCCCGCAGCAGCGAGCGTGTCCAGAATATCCTGGTGCTTGGCATTACGATTCCCATGTGGATCAATATGCTGGTGCGTACCTATGCCTGGATTGGCCTTCTGAGCGAGGGGGGACTGATTTCCCGTATCCTCGGCGTCTTCGGTCTGGGCCATACAGAGCTTCTGTATACACAGGGCGCGGTGCTTCTGGGTATGGTATATAACTTCCTGCCCTTTATGGTGCTGCAGATCAACACTGCCCTCTGTAAGATGGATCCGTCCCTTCTGGAGGCCAGCGCAGATCTGGGAGCCAACCGGGTGCAGACCTTCCGGCGGGTAACCCTGCCTCTGTCCCTGCCCGGCGTCATCAATGGAATTACCCTGGTATTCCTGCCGGCAGTCAGCTCCTTCTTTATCCCGAAGCTCCTGGGCGGCGGACAGTATTTCCTCATCGGAAATATGATCGAGAACCAGTTTATTACCGTGGGAGAGTGGAACTTTGGCAGCGCCATTTCCATGATTATGGCAGTCATCATGATGGTAATGATGATGGCAGTCCGTAAGGTGGAGAAGCGCAACCGGGGCGGAAAGGAGGAAGAGTAGACCAATGAAAAAAGGAAAACGTACCTTTGGAAAAATCCTGATGGTTTTGACCCTTGCCTTCTTTTATCTGCCGATCCTGTATATGATTATTTTTTCCTTCAACGCAGGAAAATCCCTGACGGCCTTTACCGGCTTTTCCCTGCGCTGGTATCAGCATATGCTGGACTCCAAGGATATGATGGAGGCTCTGTACACCACCTTTACGGTGGCGATTATCGCCACACTGATTTCCACGGCAGTGGGAACTATTTCCGCCATCGGCCTGAGTAAATCAAAGAAAATCCTTCGGGACGTGATGGATCAGGTCAACAATTTCCCTATGATGAATCCGGAGATTGTGACGGCTATCGGCTTTATGCTGCTGTTTATTACCTTTAAAATCGAAAAGGGCTACGCAACCATGCTGCTGGCCCATATCGCTTTTTGTATTCCCTACGTAATGCTCTCCGTCATGCCGAAGATCCGCTCCCTGGATCCCAACCTGGCAGACGCGGCCATGGACCTGGGCGCTACGCCCTGGCAGGCGCTGATCCGCGTCATCGTGCCGGAGATTACGCCTGGTATCATTTCCGGCGCGCTGATTGCGTTTACCATGTCGGTAGATGATTTTATCATTTCCTATTTTGTAACCGGAGGCGGCGTCAAGAACCTGAGTATCGTAGTTTACACCATGAGCAAGCGGATCAATCCCAGTATCAATGCGGTATCGACGCTGGTGGTTATCATTATCACCATTGTGCTGGTGCTGATCAACGTGGTGCCCATGCTGATGGCGAAGCGGCAGAAGAAGGACGAAGTGGGCAAAAGGAGCTTTGTACTGCCGGGCTGCGTGGCAGCCGCTGTGATTCTCCTGATCTGTCTGGTGAAAATCGGTTCCTCCGGTCAGGAGCTTCCCTATGCGGGACAGACCCTGTCGGTCTATATGCCCGGCGAATACATGGGAGAAAATGTAATCCCGGATTTTGAGAAGGCAACCGGGGCAACCGTCGCCATGGAATACTTTGATTCCAATGAGCAGATGTATATCAAGGTGGCAAATGAGGAAAACTATGATGTACTGATTCCCAGTGATTATATGATTCAGCGTCTGATGGACGAGGGTTATCTGCAGAAGCTGAATCCGGAGCTTTTGACCTGTATGGACGAGATCACCGATTCGGTGAAGCATCCGGCCTTCGATCCGGACGACGCGTATTCCGTATCCTATTTCTGGGGAACCGTAGGTATCGTATACGATAAGACCAAGGTAAGCGAGGAGGATCTGGAGCGGGAGGGCTTCAATATCTTCAAGGATACCAAGTACCGGGGAGATATCTATCTCTACGATTCCGAGCGGGATTCCTTCATGATGGCTCTGAAGGCCTTGGACTATTCCATGAATACCGAAAATGAGGCGGAGCTTCAGGAGGCTTATCAGTGGCTGGTGGAGTGCGTCCAGACCATGAAGCCGGAAATCGTAACCGACGAGGTCATCGACAACATGGCCCAGGGAAGAAAAGCCCTTGCTTTATGTTATTCCGGCGACGCTGCTTACATTATGGCGGAAAATGACAACATGGGCTACTACCTGCCGGAGAGCGGAACCAACCTGTGGTACGATTCCATGGTAATTCCCGCCAACGCGAAAAACGTAGAGCTGGCCCATGAGTTTATCAATTTTGTCACTTCCTATGATTACGCCTATGACAATTCCAGCTATGTAGGCTATACCTCGCCGAACCAGGAGGTTCTGGACGTGTTGTCCGGAGAAGGCGGCGATTACGAAGGAATCAACGCGTACCTGCCCCGGGTGGGATATCCGAAGGACGAGGTGTTCGTGTTCAACGACGCGACCCGGAAAATCATCGGTAATCTCTGGAGCAAGGTGAAAATAGCAGCCAGCAACGCAAATTAGAAGTTCGTTTTTCTTTCTATTATATATAAGAAAAGAAATTTATAAGGTTCTGTAATAAAAGTGTAAAAAACGTGTTGACAAACAGGGAACCATCAAGTATAATAACCTATGCGTCAGGCTTGACGCGAAGTGAATATCGAAAGAAATGAACTTCAGGAGAAATACTCAAGAGGCTGAAGAGGCGCCCCTGCTAAGGGTGTAGGTCGGTAATCCCGGCGCGAGGGTTCAAATCCCTCTTTCTCCGTTTCTTATCAAAAAGAAATTAAAAATTCTTGAAAAAAGTTGTTGACAAACACTTTTGAGTATGATAAGATAAACAAGTTCCGCTTCGAGAGTAGCGGAAACATTCTTCTCTAAGAACTGAAAAACTT
>CAKRTY010000246.1 GCA_934402125.1 uncultured Anaerosacchariphilus sp.
CAAACTGAAGTCCGTTCTGAAGAATTCCCCAGATACCTGCTCCGGCGATAACGCCTGCCAGGATTCCGGTACCGCCCAGTGTGGAAATACCACCGATAACACAGGCTGCAACCGCGTACATCTCATATGTAGTACCTGCATCCATGGTTCCCATTCCTGCGGAAGCCAGAAGTACAAGACCGCACAGGTAGGAGCAAAATGCGCTTACCATGTAAGTTACCAGAATGGTGTGGAATGCATTAACTCCGGAAAGTCTCGCTGCATCCAGGTTGCTTCCTACTGCGTAAATATGGCGTCCCGTTCTGGTCTTGCTCAGAAGGAAGTTCAGAATAACCCAGAGAATCAAAGCAATCCATACTGTGCTGTAAATTTTCAGGAAACTGTTGTAATACAGAAGATTACGGAATTCCTGTGCTGTGTTTCCGATAAAATCTGTGTTACGGTTGTTATTTACCAGCTGCGCAAGGCCGCGGGCCAGTGTCATGGTACCCAGAGTAGCGATAAAGGACGGAAGGCCAACCTTCGCTACCAGAACGCCATTCGCAAGGCCGATTGCCATAGACAGCGCCAAAGTTACCAGAATCGCAACCATCGGATTCACACCGTGGCTCATCAGAGTTCCGGCTGTCATACATGCCATACCTACTACAGAACCGATAGACAGGTCAATGTTACCGGTAATCAGAACGAAGCCCTGTCCGATACCGATAATCAGGGTCGGCGCAATCTGACGGAACAGGTTCTGGATGTTATTTCCGGAACGGAACTGCGGACTTAATACGCTGAAAATGATGAACAGTAATACAAAACCGCAGGCAGCTGTAAATACAGACTGTACTCCACGTGCGGAAAGTGTGCGGCTAAACCAAGATGATTTCTTCTCATTCATAATGTTTACTCCTTATATTTTTGCTTCAAATTGTGTTGCGTATGCAAGAATTCTATCCTCTGTGGCCTCATCCGGGCTGAGCTCACCAGTGATTCGTCCGTCGCACATAACAACGATTCTGTCACTGATTCCCATAACCTCCGGAAGCTCAGAAGAAACAAACAATACGCCGACACCTTTTTGTTTCAGGTCATTAATCAGATTATAGATTTCAACCTTGGCTCCTACGTCTACACCTCTGGTCGGCTCATCAAAGATGACCACTCTGGAGTTACGTGCCAGCCATTTTCCAACTACAACCTTCTGCTGATTACCACCGGAAAGGCTTTCTGCATTGATTTCCGGCGTTGCAAGCTTAATATTCAAATCCTCAACTGCTTTATCAACCAGATCTTTTTCTTTTTTTGTATTTACTTTTCCAATCTTATTGCAAAGCAAATCCAGATTCGGCAGCGCCAGATTGTCTCTTACGCTCAGCTTTGTACACAGACCATCTTTCTTTCTGTCCTCAGGCGCCAGTACGATGCCTGCCTGGATCGCATCCAGCGGTTTGTTGATTCGGATCTCTTTGCCATCCAGAATAAACTCACCGGATTCCTTCGGGTCGATTCCGAAGATAGCCCTTGTGGTCTCTGTACGGCCTGCACCCATCAGTCCGGCGATACCGACTACCTCGCCCTCGAAGAGCTCCAGGTTGATATCCCTTACCATGTGTCCGGCGTTCAGGTTCTTTACTTCAAAAATTTTCTTTCCCTTCGGGCATTTCACTCTCGGGAACTTCTCTGTGATTTCACGGCCTACCATGAAGGAAATCAACTGATCCATGGTGTAATCCTTGAATTCGCCGTTCATAACGAACTCGCCGTCCCGCAGTACGGTTACACGGTCCGCCACATGCCCCAGCTCTTCCAGGCGGTGGGAGATATACACGATTCCGCAGCCCTCGCTTCTCAGCTGCTCAATGATGCGGAACAGCTCGTCAATCTCTTTCGCTGTCAATGCGGATGTGGGCTCGTCCATGACAAGTACCTTTGCGTGGATGGAAAGTGCCTTCGCAATCTCTACCATCTGCTGCTTGGATACGGACAGGTTGCCAACGATTTCGTTGGGATCCAGGTCAATCTTCAGAGAATCCAAAACTTCTTTGGTCTTTTCCACCATATCCTTATTGTTCAGTGTTACGCCCTTCTTTTCCTCACGCCCCAGGAAAATATTCTCTGCAACGGTCAGATGGCGGCACATATTCAGCTCCTGATGGATAATGGCTACTCCCAGCTCATGAGCCTTCTTCGTATCCAGGTCTCCGACCTCTTTTCCGAAGATTTTCATGGTTCCGGAATCCCGGGTGTAAACACCGCTCATGATTTTCATCAGGGTGGATTTTCCCGCTCCATTCTCACCCAGCAAAGCCATAACCTCGCCCGATTTCAGATTAAATTTCACATCTTTCAGTACTTTGACTCCGGCAAAGGACTTATTGATATGTTCCATCTCAACAATATATTCTTCCATACTCTATGTTCCTTTTCTGAAATTTTACTTGCTTCGCCGTTATTTCAAAACAACAATTTCTTTCCTTGCTACATGAGTTAGTATATCACCACTTTCTCCATAATTTTAGGTGCTTTTTTTTAGATCCGAGGGGTCATTTTTTTGCTCTTTTTTCTTTTTCCGTTATTTTTTACATTTATTTCGCTTCTTTTTTGTGCATTTTGTATATCATTCTCGTTCCTTTTCTTTCAAAAAAGCTGTATCGGGACAGAACTTGTATCAAAAATTCTGTTCCCAATACAGCTTTTTCTCGTCCCTAATCCGGGAAAATATCCTCCTGTTTTCTGCGCGCCTCGTCAAAATGAGCCTTTGTATATTCTTTTGTTATAGTTCCATGCTCCACCTGAATCAGCTTATTGGCTATGTAAAAAGTGTCATATAATTCTGTATTCAACATCAATACGGCGATCCCGCTGTTCCTGAGTTCTGCCATCAGTTCCAACACATGGCTTCTGAGGTGCATATCCATATTGGACAGCGGCTGGACACAGATCACCAGTTCCGGTCTCGTTATGAGATAACGATAATAAACCAGCGTCAGCAGATCCTTCTGGGACAATCCATACAGATTATCCGCTTCTATCACCGGACCTATTTTCTCTCTGTATTCATGGCATACGC
>CAKRTY010000247.1 GCA_934402125.1 uncultured Anaerosacchariphilus sp.
TGTGGCCTGTGCGTTTGGGGATAAGCCTGTGGGTGTGGACATCGAAATGTGGAAAGAACACCGTCAATGGCGGCGAATTGTGGATAAGCTTCACCCGCGGGAGCGGGAATGGATTCACAGCTTTTGCGACGGGGAAATCACGGAGAAAACAAAAGAGCCGGTACAGGCATTCTGCGATCTCTGGGTTCGGAAGGAAAGCTTTCTGAAAGCCATCGGAGAGGGACTGCGCGTGCCGTTGGGAGTCTTTGATACGGTGGGGACTGCTGTGGAACAGAAGCTTCGTCCGGAGGATTATCAGGTAAAAAATTACCGGATACCGGGTGAAAAGGTCAGCGTGGCAGTCTGTGCGCAGGCAGGAGAGCCGCCGCAGGAGATCGAGATCAGATATAAAAATCAGCGGCTTTTTGCTGGATCTTTCCCGGAGCCTCTGGTAAAATGAGGAAAGTAATGAAAATAGCAACAGGCAAGGTTGCGGGGAGGCTATCATGGCGGACGAAAAAAGAAAAAAGAAAATGAGCAAACAATCAATCCCGCTTATGGTTGTATTGGTGATTTGTATCGTGGCGCTGGGTATCAGTATCTGGCAGTTATCCAGTATTTTCCTGGAATATAAGGCAGGGACCGATGAGTATGATAAGCTGCAGACCTACGTGTCAGGCGATCCGGCAGAAGAGCCGGAGCAGACGGCGGAGGAAGCAGACGCTGCAGAGGAAGACGGCGCAGAGGAAGAGAACGGGACCGAAGAACAGGTACAGCGCGTGGCCATCAGCGAGCTGCAGTCCCAGAATCCGGATACGGTAGGCTGGATTCAGATTCCAGGTACCCGGATCAGTTATCCGCTGATGCGCACCAGCGATGATTCCTACTATCTGAACCATACCTTCAGCAAGAAGGTGAACAGCGCGGGAAGTATTTTTGTGGAGACTTTGAACAGCGGGGATTTCACAGATTTACATACGATCATCTATGGACATAATATGAAGAACGGTTCTATGTTCGCCGGTCTGAAGGAGTATAGTTCTGCTTCTTATCTGGTGGCACATCCGAATATCTATATCGATCTGGCGGACGGAACCCATGCCTATCAAATCTTTTCGGTGTATGAGGCAGAGGCAGACAGCGACAGCTACACCATCGGCTTTGCGCCGGACGAGATTTATGAGGAGTACCTGAATACCATTAAGGGACGTTCCCAGTATGATACCAGTGTGACGGTAACGAAGGAGGATTCCATCATTACCTTGTCTACCTGTACCAGACAGGGAGAAAAACGGTTCCTGGTGCATGCAAAGAAATTATATTAGGTTGCTGTGAGTATCGCGGACTGGAGGGATCATTATGGCGGCAGAGGATAAGGTAAGACTTCTGAAGCAGTATGTGGAGGAAAGCAGCGCAATCGTATTTTTCGGAGGAGCCGGTGTGTCTACGGAGAGCGGAATTCCGGATTTTCGGAGCACCGACGGTCTCTATCATCAGGAGTGGAAGTATCCGCCGGAGACGATCATCAGCCACAGTTTTTTCCTGCGGAATCCGGAAGAATTTTACCGGTTTTACCGGAAGAAGCTGCTCTGTCCCGACGCGAAGCCTAACGCGGCGCACAGAAAGCTGGCGGAGCTGGAGGCTGCAGGAAAGCTGAAGGCTGTGGTGACCCAGAATATTGACGGGCTCCATCAGATGGCCGGAAGTAAATGCGTCTATGAGCTCCATGGCTCCGTACACCGGAACTATTGCCAGGAATGCGGAAAGTTCTACGATATGGAGTATATGCTTCATTCCGAAGGCATTCCCCGGTGCGAGTGCGGCGGTATCATCAAGCCGGACGTAGTACTTTACGAAGAGGGTCTGGACGACGCGACTATCCGGGGCGCGGTGCGGGCCATTTCCCAGGCGGATATGCTGATCATCGGAGGCACGTCTCTTGCGGTGTATCCGGCAGCAGGATTGATCGATTATTTTAATGGAAAGCATCTGGTGGTGATTAACCGGGACGCGACGCCCCGGGACGCCAGCGCGGATTTGTTGATTCAGGGCAATATTGGAGAGGTTCTAAGTGGAATATAAGGTTGGAGATATTGTAAAATTAAAGAAGGCGCACCCCTGCGGAAGCTCCGAGTGGGAGATCTTACGGGTAGGCGCGGATTTCCGTCTGAAATGTATGGGCTGTGGCCATCAGATTATGATTGCCAGACGGCTGGTAGAGAAGAATACCCGGGGCGTAAGGAGTCCGGAAGCGGACGCATAGACGGGACGGACGCAGGTATTGAACGGATTTTTTTACAGGAATGTACAGAATTATGCTTTTACGCATAGTCCTGTACATTTTTTTTGCGAACAAAATAAAAAAACAAGTGAAAAAGTATGGAAATCCTTTTGACAATGTACTATAATTTCCCTGAAAGTTAGTTTTGGTTAACTAACTAAAGAAACAAAGGCGTTGGTCTGTGCAGTTATAGTCATCAGGAGGAAGTTATGTTTCTTACCATCAACAACATCAAAAAATCTTTTGGATCCGGCGACAGCCGTATCCAGGTGCTGAAGGGCATTAACCTGTCTTTGGACAGGGGTGAGTTCTGCGTGCTGCTGGGTCCTTCCGGTTCCGGAAAATCCACACTTCTGAATATCATTGGCGGAATCGACGCGGCAGACGAGGGAGATATCTGTATTGAGGGTGAGCGGATGGCCGATATGAAGGAGAAGAAGCTGACGGCTTACCGACGGAAGCACTTGGGGTACATTTTCCAGATGTACAATCTGATTCCCAACCTGACCGTTCGGGAAAATATCGAGGTAGGCGCGTACTTAAGCGATAAGCCCCTGGACATCGATGAGCTGCTCCGCACACTGGGACTCTATGACCATCGGAAAAAGCTGCCCAATCAATTGTCCGGCGGGCAGCAGCAGCGGACCGCCATCGGCCGCGCCATAGTAAAAAATCCGGATATCCTGCTCTGCGACGAGCCCACGGGAGCCCTGGATTATCAGACCTCCAAGGATATTCTGAAGCTGATTGAAACGGTCAACCAAAAATACGGGAATACGGTCATCATGGTTACCCACAAT
>CAKRTY010000248.1 GCA_934402125.1 uncultured Anaerosacchariphilus sp.
GCGATGTCCGGCAGGTTCACGGTGACAACGCCCTGGTTGAAGCGGCCGTAGTACTTGGGCTTGCCGTTCTCGTCCAGATAGGGAGTCAGGAAGCTTCTGCAGCCCATGCAGGTGTAGCAGTGGCCTTCCCCGTTTTTGTCCACCTTATTCTGGAACATGATTTTTTCGGAAATGTAATCAGGCACCATACGCTTGGCAGTACATTTGGCAGCCAGCTTTGTCAGATAGTAGTAGGGATCCTCGTCGTGGATATTGTCGTCCTCCAGCACATAGATAAGCTTCGGGAAGGCAGGAGTAATCCAGACGCCCTTCTCATTTTTGACGCCCTGATAACGCTGACGCAGGGTTTCTTCTATAATAAGAGCCAGATCCTTCTTTTCCTGCTCGTTCTTTGCCTCGTTCAGATACATGAAGACGGTGACAAAGGGAGCCTGTCCGTTGGTGGTCATCAGTGTGACAACCTGGTACTGGATCATCTGTACGCCATTTTTAACCTCTTCCCGCAGACGCTTCTCGGTGATGAAATCGATCTCCTCCTGGGTAACTGCTTCGCGGATGGAATGCAGCTCGTCTGCCACCTGACGGCGGATTTTTTTACGGCTGATATCCACAAAGGGAGCCAGATGGGTCAGGCTGATGCTCTGGCCGCCGTACTGGCAGGAGGCTACCTGGGCAATGATCTGTGTGGCGATATTGCAGGCAGTGGAGAAGCTGTGGGGCTTCTCGATAAGCGTGCCGCTGATCACGGTGCCGTTCTGCAGCATATCCTCCAGATTGACCAGATCGCAGTTATGCATATGCTGCGCAAAGTAGTCTGCGTCGTGGAAATGGATCAGACCCTCTTCGTGGGCCTCCACGATATCCGGCGGAAGCAGGATACGGCGGGTGATGTCCTTGCTGACCTCGCCGGCCATATAGTCGCGCTGGACGCTGTTGACGGTGGGGTTCTTGTTGGAATTCTCCTGTTTAACCTCCTCGTTATTGCATTCGATGAGGCTCAAGATCTGCTCGTCGGTGGTATTGGATTTCCGCACCAGCGCGCGGGTGTAACGGTAGGTGATATACTGTCTTGCCACGTCGAAGGCGCGCAGGTTCATGATCTCGTCCTCGACCATGTCCTGGATTTCCTCGACGCTTAAGGAGCGCTTGATATTCAGCGCGGCACTCTCCACGTCCTCGGCAATCCGCCGGATTTGGATGTCCGTCATACGGGCGCTGGGCACAACGCTGGCATTGGCCTTTGCCACGGCAATGACAATTTTGTGAGGGTCGAATTCAACTTCGGCTCCGCTTCGTTTGATGATTTTCATATGCTACCTCTCCCTCTATCGTAAAAATATTTTATCTTGTTAGCAACAAATCCATTGTAACAAGATATAGTGGGTGTGTCAATGAGTATTTACTATATATTGTTGTATACATGCGCGAAAATATACAGGTGTTCTTTGGCATTGACACATTCTTTCTGGAAATGACAGAAAGTTTATGATATGATGCAAGAGCATAAAGGGATTCAAAAAAAAGAAGACTGACAAAAGGAGACAAAGGCAGAAAATGAGATTTGCCTATGAAATAAAGAATGGCTGCGCAGTGGTGCGCCGCTGTTATGATTTTGGAAAAGAAGTGGAAATTCCGTCAGAAATCGAGGGCTGTCCGGTGACAGAGCTGGGCGCGTATGCCTTTTCCGCGCACCTTAATAAGGAGCGGTTCCGGCAGGAGCTGGAAACTGAAACTGTAAAAATATGGAATGATGAAACGAAAGACCGGGAGCCGGTTGAGCCGTCACCGGACGCGGCTCCGGAGCTTCAGGGGCTTACGGTAGAAGCAGTCCGCCTGCCCGGGTGTCTTCGGAAAATCGGCCCCTACGCCTTCTATAACTGCAACGGACTGAAAGAATTTGCTTTTCACAGCAGCTTAAAGGATCTGGGGGCGGGACTTTTTACCGGCTGTCATCATCTGGAGCGGCTGACAGTGACGCTGGACGGGACGGAAACCTCCTGCCTGAAGGAGATCCTGATTGAAGTGCCGGAAAAGATGACGGTGACGGTCAGGGGACAGATAGAAGCAAAGCTGGTATTCCCGGAATTCTTTGAGGAAAGTGTGGAAAATACCCCGGCCCGGATTCTGATGACCCATATGCATGGAAGCGGCATGAATTTCCGGAACAGCTTCTATATGAAGAAGCTGGATTTCCGCGCCTATGACGCCTGCTACTATATGGCGAAGGCAGAAGAGGAGTTTGACACGGTGCTGGAGATGACCCTGGATCGGCTGCAGTACCCGGTGGGATTGTCTGAGGATCGCCGGGCAGATTATGAAAGCTGGCTTTCGGATCATCTGGAGCAGGCCTATGGGGACACGGTAGAAAAGCGGAACCTGGACACTTTGAAATGGCTGACAGAAAATGGAAATCCGGACGCAGATCTGCTGTCACAGATGGCGGTGGCCGCTGTGGACGGATTTCCCGAGGGCGTGGCCTATCTGCAGGATCGGCTGGGAGCGTCCGGTCGGACGAAAAAACAATCCGCTCTTGATCGATTTGAGCTGTAGGAGGACGTCATGATAAAAAGCGCGATATTGGAAGAACAAAAGGTACAGCTTCAGAAGGAAGAGCTGGCGGCCCGGATTCTCGCGCAGTCCAGGAATGAGCTGTATCTGAAGCTCAGGTATCTGGATCTGGCCCTGGGAAATCTGAGTCCGGTTCCGGGCACGGCGTCGCCTGCGGGAACGGACGGCGGGGCGCTGTACTATTTTCCGGACGGCTTGCTGGAGCTTTATGAAAAGATGGGGCGCGCCGCCTGCACCCGGCTCTATCTCCATGTGATACTCCATTGCCTGTTCTGTCACCCCTTTGACCGGAAGGGCAGAGACGGGCGGCTGTGGAACCTGGCCTGCGACGTGGCCACGGAGACGCTGATTGACAGCCTGTATCTGCGCTGCGTCCATCTTTCCTCCGGAGCCTTCCGGAAAAGCGTATACGCAAGACTCCGGGACAAGGTGCCGGTGCTGACGGCAGAGGGAATCTATCAGGTGATTGCCGGGGAGCTTACCG
>CAKRTY010000249.1 GCA_934402125.1 uncultured Anaerosacchariphilus sp.
GATTTATTAAAAATCAGTAAAATTTTGATTCACTTATAAGTTATACTTATATATTTCATGACGCCGCCTTATAATAGAAAGGAAACTGGGGACTATTGACATTTTTTTCTCCCTCTGCTACCATGTACCCAATATAAAAAGCATTCCATAAGGGAGTATTTATTATGAGCACAATGTTACAGAGCGTACCCTTCGCTGTGGTACTTTTACTGGTCGGTTTTGTATTTCTGGTCAAAGGCGCCGACGCCTTTGTGGAAGGCAGCAGCAGCATTGCCAAGCATTTCCACGTACCGTCCCTGATCATCGGCATGACCATCGTAGCCATGGGAACCAGTCTGCCGGAGACGGCGGTCAGTGTGACGGCTTCCATCGCAGGCAGCAACGCCCTGGCAATCAGCAACGCCGTAGGCTCCAACATCTTCAACCTGATGGTGGTGATCGGCGTCTGTGCCGCCCTGACGCCTGTGGCGGTACAGAAAAGCACCCTGAAAATCGATTTTCCGTTTTCCGTGTTCTGCGCCTTCCTGCTCCTGGTGCTTGGCCGGGACCGAATGATACTGACCCGGGTAAACGGACTGATTCTCACGGTACTGTTTGTTTTCTTTCTTCTGTATATGATTCGATCCGCCCAGCATTCCATGAACAGTGAAAGCTCGGAGCTTACCGAGGAAGCGGCGGAAATGAAAGTCATGTCCGTACCGAAAAGCCTTATTTTCATCGTTATCGGTATCGCAGCCATCACCTTTGGCAGCGACTGGGTTGTGGACGGCGCCAAAACCATCGCCGCGGCCTTCGGAATCAGTGAAAATCTCATCGGCCTTACCGTCGTGGCCTTCGGAACCAGCCTGCCGGAGCTTATGACCTCCATCGTAGCGGCCCGCAAGAATGAGGTCGATATGGCCCTGGGCAACGCCATCGGCT
The DNA here is from genome assembly GCA_934402125.1 of uncultured Anaerosacchariphilus sp. GTDB lineage: Bacteria > Bacillota > Clostridia > Lachnospirales > Lachnospiraceae > Laedolimicola. Next base: position 922 of record CAKRTY010000249.1, read on the forward strand.
CCAACATCTTCAATATTCTGATGGTGCTGGGTATCGCCGTGGCCCTGAATCCCATTACCTTTATCCGGGAAAATATCATCGACATCATCGTCCTCATCGGTTTCAGCTTCATCGTGTGGCTCATGGCCTGGACCAAGCGGAAGCTCAGCAAGCCGGAGGGACTGGCGATGATTCTGCTGTACGCCGGATACGTGGTCTACATCTGTATCAGATAAGGTATCGGAAGCGGAGCGAATTGCACATATACCGTGTGAACGGTTATATTTGATTTCACGCATCTGTTAGGAGGTTTTACCCATGCTGCTTCAGGCTCTGGCACTCATTCATCATATTACTACCATGCTGTTCGGCATTTTTCTGTCAGCCTTTTTTCTCGGCGCGAAGCAGGACAGGAAAAACATCCTCCTGCTGCTCTCCACGGGCGCAGTCTCCGGACTTCTGTATTATCCCGTTGTCCTGGCTCTGGGCACGTCCTGGGCAGATCCCATTTACCCCCTGCTGGTACACCTGCCCCTTTTCCTGTTACTGGTATTTTATTACAAATACAGGTGGCTGCCTGCGCTGGTCTCGATCCTGACTGCCTATCTCTGCTGTCAGTTCAGCAACTGGGCCGGTATCCTGGCTCTTTCCATCTGCGGACTGGACTGGGTCTATTACCTGACCCGGATTCTCACCACCTGCGCGGTCTTTTTCCTTCTGAGCCGCCATCTCTGCCAGACCACCGCCCTTCTGCTTTCCAAGTCCGATCGGGATCTGTATATTCTCGGTGCCATGCCTCTGGTTTATTATCTCTTTGACTACGTCACCACGAAATTCTCCACTCTGCTGTATTCGGGCAGTAAGGTAGTCGTGGAATTTCTGGCCTTTTCCATGTGTCTGTCCTATGTAATCTTTCTTCTGGTATATTTCCAGGAATATGAACTGAAAAACCGGGCGGAGCAATACGGTCAGCTTACTGCCATGCAGTTGTCCTCTCTGCGCTCTGAAATTGAACAGGCCCGCATCAGCGAACGCCGCCTGCGGATCCTGCGCCATGACACGCGCCATCACCTCTCCGCCATCGAAAGCCTGATTCGGCAGCAGCATCCGGAAAAAGCCCTGGACTATATCCGGGAAATCAATCAGCATTACGATGACACCGTCCTTCACAGCTTCTGCAGTAACGAGCTTCTCAACTCTGTGCTTTCCATTTACAGCGCCCGTTTCGCAGAACAGAATATCACCTTTGACGCGGAGATTGAAGCTCCGGAAAAGCTGCCCTGTTCGGAAATGACCTTCTGCGCCATTCTTTCCAACATTCTGGAAAATGCCATGCATGCCGTCCAGAAGCAGTCCGGCAAAGACCGCCGTGTTTACCTGTCTATCTTTGAACGCTTTGGGCATCTGCTAATGCTGGAAAAAAATCCCACCGATACGCCTCCCGTCTTTTCCGACGGTATTCCGGTCACTACCCGGGAAGGGCATGGGATTGGCGTGCAGAGCGTCATTTACTATGTAGAACAGGAACACGGCCAATACCAGTTTTACCTGGATGGCCGTGATTTCACTGTTCGTATTCTTTTATAAACAGCTTCCTTTTACAGAAGCTGTAAGCCCATAATAATGATCCACATGTAAGCGCAGGTCTTGGGAATCATCAGAATTCCGACCATCGGCTTCTTCTTACTGAAAAGCGTAACCGGAAGATAGCAGCCGAAGGAGATGAGAATCGCGGCTACCATTCTGGTCATATGATATCCGCCGGCATTTCCGGAAATCGCGTACAGAATGATCACGCCGATACCGGTAATCGCGAACACTCCATTTCGGATCATAGACAGCTTCCTGTTGCCCTCTTCGGTACACCAGTGATTCTGGGGCAGAAGGCAGACCAGGATCCGGACAATCGCGGAAATCCATATCATCGCTTCCACCGCAGCCGGCGCCTGCAGTTCCGGGAAGGTCAGCTTCCAGATATACAGCAGGATTACATAGAAGACTGTCATCGTAATAGAAGAAATCTGCAACCCTCTTCCCAGCATCTGTTCAATTTTTTCACTGCTTCCCTTTACGGCCCGGATCACTCTCGGAACCAGATGAAAAGCGTCTCCGCCGCAGAGGGTCAGGGTCAGAATACCGTACAGCAC
>CAKRTY010000250.1 GCA_934402125.1 uncultured Anaerosacchariphilus sp.
GCGCTGAAGTATTCCCTGCCCGGCTCCCGCGTGTACCTGACCCTGACGGAAAAGGATGGTAAGGCAACGGCGGTGATGAAAAATACGTCGGCCACCGAACTGGGCGATGGCATCGATTTCACCGAGCGCTTCGTCCGGGGCGACAAGAGCCGGACAGACGGCGGCAGCGGCCTGGGCCTGTCCATCGCCAAAAGCTTCACCGAGGCCTGCGGCGGCAGCTTCCGGGTGGAGACAGACGCGGATCTGTTTACGGCAGTGGTGAGCTTTAGGGTGACGGAGACTGCAGGGGAAGCGTAAGAATAAGTAAGAAAGAGAGCGGTTTCCGGTATATTAGGAAACCGCAACAAAAAAGACAGAGGAGACAGTATGCTCATACAGGAACCATATCTTACACAGGCAAGACAAATCCACCGGGAATGTCCGGTGGCAGACGCTCATTTTGATCTGGCGGCAGAGGTGTACGAGCGCCGTCAGGCAGGGGAACAGAACGTGGTGGAACAGCGGTATCTGCCGCATTTTCAGGAGGCAGGGTTGAATATCCTGGTTTCTTCCATCTATCTTACAAACCGGGATTTGCCGGAGCTGGGCCTTCGGAAGGCTCTGGGGCAGATCACAGCCCTGAAGGAGGACGTAGAGCCGGTGGGCGACCGCATCCGGGTGACTGCCAGCCGTGCGGAACTGGAAGAGAACCTGGCCGCAGGCCGTATCTCAGTTCTATTATCCCTGGAGGGCCTCGATCCCCTGGGAAATGATCTGTCTCTGCTTCGAACCTTCTACGATCTGGGCGTCCGGGGCGCAGGCCTGACCTGGAGCCGCCGGAACGCCTTTGCCACCGGCTGCTGCACAGCGGGTCAGTTTAAAGAGATCCCAGGTGGTCTGACAGAGCTTGGCAAAGAGGCTATCCGGAGAATGGAAGGGCTTGGCATGTGGCTGGATGTGAGTCACTTAAGTAACGACGGCTTCCGGGACGTCTGCGATCTGGCAGAGCAGCCCTTTATCGCCAGCCACTCCGACGCCTGGGCAGTCCATGAGAATTACCGGAATCTGACAGATAGCCAAATCCGGGACATCGCGGGACGCGGCGGCGTCATCGGCCTGAACGCCTGCGGCTATCTGACGGGCGTAATGCCGGGAAAGGGGACGCCTGCGGAAAAGGAAGCGGACGAAGCCCTCCTTCGTCTCTGTGAGCATGCCGAACACCTGGTGCGTATCGCAGGGCCGGAACATGTGGGCTACGGCTTTGATCTGTGTAAGGGATTGGAGGAAACGACCCCGCGCATCCGGTTTGAGACCGAGAATTACGACATACTGGCCCACCATGGAGAGATGGGGAAGCTGACGGCCCTGCTCTTGCAGCAGGGCATGGCTGCGGAAACGGTGCGGGGGATCGTGGGAGGCAATTTCCAGCGGTATTACCGGAGCATTCTTAAGTAAAATGCCAGCAGTTTTCCGCCCTCCTCCCGGCGAAGCCGTTCCGGATGCCACTGTACCCCGATGACCGGCAGTCTTTCGTGGTACAGGGCCTCGACGACAAAATCCGGTCCGTACTGGGCCACCCGGAGTCCTTCGCCCACAGTTTCCACCGCCTGGTGATGGGCGCTGTTGACTGGAAAGAAAGTTCCGTAAAGCTGCGCCGGAAAAGTCCCCGGCGCAGCTTTTGTTGTGTGGATTCGATCCTGACCGTTCCAGGCATGAATCGCCCGGGAGTCTTCGGATAGGTTTTGAATCAGCGTGCCGCCGAAGGCCACATTGATCAGCTGGAGACCTTTGCAGATCCCCAGGACGGGCTTTCCGGCGGCCAGGAAGGCCTGCAGGAGGGAAAACTGTACGGAGTCCAGAAGCGAGTCGATATTTACGGATCCTTTGTTTTCCCGGTGATAGAAAAAGGGGCTGATATCCCCGCCGCCGGGCAGTACCAGCCCGTCGAAGACCTCCGGGGATGGAAGGTTATGCGCTGCCAGCAGGAGAGACAGATCCCGGTCCGTATCGCAGAGGGGCGTCGGCAGGGCGCCCAGCAGAGAAAAAGCGGCGCAGTAATTCCGGGTCTTATCCCGGAACCCGGCAATTAGAATTTTTTCAGGAGAAGGCTTCATATGGATCCCTGTACCAGAAGAATTTCTCATAATGTATGTTACAAAACAGAGAAAAAGAAGTCCTGTTTAAAGATTTTTTAAGAATTTATGAATGTCATTGAAGTTCTGAATATATGTGTTATTGTATTAGATGTTTAATACAGAGAAAAGGAGAACAACATGAGCGCACTGGTGGAAGTGAAGGACATCTGCAAGATCTACAATCCCGGTGAAAATGAGGTCCGGGCGCTGGATCATGTGAGTCTTTCCATAGAAACGGGAGAATTTGTAGCGATCATCGGCCAGTCCGGATCCGGCAAGTCCACTCTGATGAATATGCTGGGCTGCCTGGATACGCCCACCTCGGGCACCTATCTGTTAAACGGCAGAGACGTATCCACCCTGACGGACGATGAGCAGTCGGATATCCGCAATAAAGAAATCGGATTCATCTTCCAGGGCTTCAACCTGATCAGCAACCTGACAGCCCGGGAAAATGTGGAGCTGCCGCTGATTTACCGGGGCGTGCCCAGGCGGGAACGGGAGAGCCTGGCAGTAGACGCGCTGGAAATCGTGGGGCTGGGACACCGGATGGATCACAAGCCCAATGAAATGTCGGGAGGCCAGCAGCAGCGTGTGGCCATTGCCCGGGCCATAGCGGCGAAGCCGCCGGTGATTCTGGCTGACGAGCCCACGGGAAATCTGGATTCGGCCTCCAGCAGGGAGATTCTGCAGATCCTGAAGGAGCTTTACAGGGGCGGGCGGACGGTAATCCTGATTACCCATGACAATGGTATCGCGGCCCAGGCAAAGCGGGTGATCCGGATTATGGATGGCCATATCGTAGAAGACTACAGCAACGAAGGCGTTACAGTTTAATACATAGAAAGAATGAGGCATGGAACATGGAAGAGAAGAAGAAAAAACGGCGGAAACGGGTGATTCTCGGAGGCGTGGCTGTGATTGTGGCGGCG
>CAKRTY010000251.1 GCA_934402125.1 uncultured Anaerosacchariphilus sp.
AGCTGGACCTTTGTGGTCTGGGGTGGACTGCACGGCGTGGCACAGATCGTTGAACGGATCTGGAATCAGTATTTTCCGCCCAGAAAGGATCGGCGAAGCCCTGTCCGGGTATTGCTGACTTTTGCTTTTGTGACGCTGGCCTGGCTGTTCTTCCGGGCAAATACCATGTCGGACGCGATTTACATCCTGACCCATATCTTCCAGGGCATAACACAGCCGGTTGAATATGTGAGAGAATGCTATGTGTCCTTTAAAAACGCGGGACTGATCCAGAGCACGGAGCTTAAGCTGGTGCTGTTCTGGGTAGTACTTCTGATGGCCCATGACTATCTGGCGCTAAAGAGGGATGTATGGGAATGGTTTGGCCGGTTCCGGAAGCCTGTACGCTATGCTTTTTATTTCGCCCTGATTTTCGTTGTGCTTTACAGCCGGCAGCTGGGAGAGTACAGTTTTGTTTATTTTCAGTTTTAAAGCGAGAGAGGATACATGAAACGATTTTTAAAAAAGATTGCGCCTTTTGTGATATTTATCCTGGTTCTGGAGCTTGCCATTCCCATGGCGGTGGATCCCTATAATGTTTTCCACTGGGAGAAACTCCGGGACAACGGCGTGGAGCCCAACAGCAATGATATCAAAATGCAGTATATTCTGCATAACCCGGATAAGTTTGATTCCTTTCTGTTCGGCTCTTCCCGGACCGGATTTGTAAACGTGGAAAAGATCCCGGAGGGCAACTGGTATAATATGTCTTATTCGGAAGGATTACCGGCGGAACACCTGGATAATTTAAAGGAACTGATCGCCAACGGTATCATTCCGAAAAATGTGATGATTGGCGTGGACAATATCTCTGCCTTTGTGGATCCGGCCCTGCATCAGAGCCAGTTTTACCGGATTCCCTATCCGCGCACAAATAAGCTGGAATTTTATGGAAAATACTTGAGCATCAAAGGGGTATTGCTTTCTCTGGATGTTATTTTAAATCATGAAATAACGGATCCGGATTATGTGGAGCGCTATTATCGAAGCGGAAGCACCCTGCGGGATCCGTCGCTTGGGGGAACCTTCCGGGATGATGTTCCTTACTGGGACGACTATTATACGGATTATATGGCAGATTCTCTGCTGGATATCCGGCAGATTCGGGAGCTCTGTCAGGACTACGGCATTAACCTGATTGTTTTCACCAATCCCCTTTACTTCCGGACCTATAAGCAATCCAAGCATTTTGGTTATGAACAGTATCTTGGCTGGCTGGCGGGAGCCGCTGGCGGTTATTATAATTTCAGCGGAGAGAATGCCGTAACCCAGGATAAGCGTTATTATTATGAAGCCAGCCATTATACAGAGGAGCTGGGAGACATGATGATAGATCGTATTTTCAACGGAACGACCGATGAAGCGCTGGAAGCCCAGGGCTTCGGCATGTATGTAACAGAAGAGAATCTGGATGAATTCAGAGAAGCGCTGGCCAATCATTGAGCCAGCGCTTCCCATTGTTCATATAGAATTTCAAGACGGGCCGTCAGGGCCTCTTTTTCTTTGTGGAGCTTCATACATTCCGCCACATTGGTGTAGAAAGCTTCCTGGGAGAGAAGCTGGTCGATTTCACTGTCCCGGCTTTCCAGTTCAAAAATTTCAGCCTCGGTTTTTTTGAAATCATTTTCCCGCTTTCTCTGCTTTGCCTGTTCTTCCTTCTGCTGTTTCCAGTCCAGCTTTCCGGCAGACTCCGGTTCCGGCGCTTTCGTTTCCGCCATATCTGTATTTAGAATCTTCGGCGTCAGAATATCGTGCTTTTCCAGATAATAATCATAATTTCCAATATAATTGACCAGCTGTCCTCCGGTCAGATCCAGAATCCGGGTGGCGGTACTGTTGATAAAATACCGGTCATGGGATACATAAAGAACCGTTCCGGTGTAGCGGTTCAGGGCCTGCTCCAGAATTTCCTTGGAGACAATATCCAGATGGTTGGTAGGCTCGTCCAGAATCAGAAAATTAGCTTCGGAAAGCATCAGCTTGGCCAGGGAAACACGGCCCCGTTCTCCGCCGGACAGTTCGGCGATCCGCTTAAATACATCATCGCCGGTAAAGAGAAAAGCGGCAAGGGTACTGCGGATAGTGGTGTTATCCAAATCCGGATAGGCGTCGGAGATCTCCTCAAACAGGGTTTTTTCCGGGTGCAGCACATGGTGTTCCTGATCATAATAGCCAATTTTCACTTTGGATCCCAGAGTAAAAGAGCCGCTGTCAGCCTCCAGAAGTCCGTTCAGGATCTTCAGTATGGTGGTTTTTCCGGTTCCGTTATTTCCGATGAGGGCTACCCGTTCCCCGCGCTTTACTTCAAAGCTGAGATCCGTAAAAAGCGTCTGACTGCCGAAAGCCTTGGAAAGTCCTTCTACGGTCAGGACATCGTTTCCGCTGACCACCTTGGGCTCCAGAGTAATATGCATCTCGGAACGGACTTCGCTGGGTTTCTCCAGGACCTCCATTTTATCCAGCATTTTTTCCCGGCTTTCCGCCCGCTTGATGGACTTCTCCCGGTTAAAGGATTTCAGCTTCTGAATGACCTCCTCCTGATGACGGATTTCCCGCTGCTGATTCAGCCAGGCGTTCATGCGGGCTTCCCGAAGCTGTGTCTTTTTTGCGGCGTAATCGGTGTAATTTCCCTGAAAGGAGGTTACCTCGCCGGCATCAATTTCAATGATCTTCGTAGCAATTCGATTCAAAAAGTAACGGTCATGGGCAACCACCAGAACAGCGCCGTCATAATTCAGCAAAAAGGTTTCCAGCCAGGCAATGGAATTCATATCCAGATGGTTGGTGGGCTCGTCCAGCATAATGAGATCCGGGTGGGACAAAAGAAGCTTGCCCAGGGATACCCGGGTCTTCTGACCGCCGGAGAGGGTATTGACCTGCTTCTCAAATTCATCCTCTTCAAAGCCCAGTCCCTTCAGGACGCCGACTACTTCACTTTTGTAGGCATAACCGTTCTTTAACTCGAATTCGTGATTCAGACGGGTATATTGATCCAGTGCTGTCTC
>CAKRTY010000252.1 GCA_934402125.1 uncultured Anaerosacchariphilus sp.
ATCGCGGCAGTCGCCAAGGTCTCGTGCAAGCACGGACTTTGGCTCGTTGCTCGCGTAAATAAAAAAGCAGCGCGTCCCGTGAAATGGGCGCGCTGCTTTTTTTAAACCTTAAAATTTTAAAACCGATGGCTCAGGAAAAAATACCCTGCCACCTGCAGAACCAGAATGGCCGGCATTCCGATTACAAAATACCAGTGCTTCGTTTTGTGACGGAAGAGCTGCATACCGGCGATGGCGCCGACGCTGCCGCCCAAAAGAGCAGAGAGAAACAGGGTTTTTTCAGGAATCCGCCACTTGTGACGGCGGGCTTTTTCCTTGTCAATGCCCATCAGGGCGAAGGCAAGGAGGTTGATAAAAAGCAGATACATCGTAACAGGTGTAGAAAACTCCATAAAATTCCTCCCGGAAATAGTATTTTCGTAAGGGCTTTTCCCTTTTTAACAGCTTAAGCATACCACAATGATAAAGATTTTGTAAAGAATCGCGGATTTCCGGCGGCCCCGGTTGACAAGATACCGAGGGTTTCATATAATATTATCATTAAGCATTTTGCGCATTTTATATATGTATAGAAAAAGGAGAGTAATATTTTACTATGGGTACATACCTTACCATCATGGTAGTCTGTCTGGTACTGTCAAGTTTTTTTTCCGCCACGGAGACGGCGTTCTCTGCAATGAATACCACGAAGCTGAAGACGCTGGCAGAGAAGGGCAACAAGAACGCGGCGCTGGTCTGCAGACTGGACGAGCAGTATAATAAGCTGATTTCCACGGTTCTGATTGGCAATAATATCGTAAATATTGCCATGGCGTCTGTGGGAACCGTACTGTTTACCATGAAATACGGAGATATGGGCGCGACCATTTCCACGATTGTGGTGACGATTGTAGTATTGATATTCGGAGAGATTTCCCCGAAAAGCGTTGCAAATAACTGCCCGGAGCAGCTGGCTATGGCTGCCGCTCCTGTGGTGCAGATCCTGATTTGGCTGTTCCTGCCGCTGAACGTGCTGTTTTCCGGCTGGCAGAAGCTGCTGACGAAGATTTTTCATCTGGAGCCCAGCGCCAAGATGTCCCAGGAGGAGCTTCTGACCCTGGTAAATGAGGTACAGGAGGACGGAACCATCGATGAGGACGAGGGCGGACTTCTGAGAAATGCCATTGAGTTTTCCGATCAGGAGGCCCGGGATATTCTGATTCACCGGACGGATCTGGCGGCTCTGCCGATCACAGCCACCAAGGACGAAATTGCGGAGATGTTCACCGAGACCAAGTTCTCCCGTTTGCTGATTTACCGGGATACCATCGACGATATTCTGGGAACCATCCACCGGAAGGATTTCTATGTGGGGCGTGGAATTACGGAAAAGGAAGTGAAGGATATCATTTCCCCGGCTATCTATGTTCTGGAGAGCGAGCCTATCCGGATGATTCTGAAGAAGCAGCAGAAGGCCAAGACCCACGTGGCGGTGGTCGTGGACGAATACGGTGGAACCTGCGGCATTGTCACCATGGAGGATATCCTGGAGGAGCTGGTAGGCGAGATCTGGGACGAGCATGAGGAGGCGGAGGTGCTGCTGCGCCGGATTGCGCCGGATACCTATCTGGTTGACGCTTCCATGGATTTTGAGGAATTCGCGGAGTATTTTAAGCTGAATGACGAGTCCGAGATGGTATCTGTCAGCGGCTGGGTCATGGAGCAGTTTGGCCGGGTACCGGAGCAGGGTGACCAGCTGACTTACAAGGGGCTGGAAATCGAGGTAACCAAGGTGGATAATCACCATGTGGACGAGATTCGGGTAAAACAGACGAATGTGGAGACCGATGAGGACTCCGAGGAGAAATAAAGAGGGATTCTATGTCAGTTTGTGAGTTATGTCCCCGCGACTGCCGCGCCGATCGTGAAAACGGTCGGCGCGGTTTTTGCGGAGTGACGGGAAAAACCATCAAGTGCGCCCGGGCGGCGCTTCATATGTGGGAGGAGCCCTGCATCTCCGGGGAAAGCGGTTCCGGAGCCGTCTTTTTCAGCGGCTGTCCGCTGCGGTGTGTCTATTGCCAGAACCGGGATATCGCCGGGGCGGAGCGGGGCGAGGATATCACCGTAGAGCGGCTGGCGGAGATTTTTCTGGAGCTTCAGGCAAAAGGAGCGGCCAATATCAATCTGGTGACGCCTACCCACTACACGCCGGAAATTGTGGAAGCGGTGGGGCTGGCCCGGAAGCAGGGTCTGAAGCTTCCGATGGTATACAACTGCAGCGGTTATGAAAAGGTAAGCACCCTGAAGCTTCTGGAGGGCGTCGTGGATATCTATCTGACGGACTTTAAGTATCTGGATCCGGAGGCGGCGGGGAAGTATTCCCATGCGCCGGATTATCCCGAGATTGCAAAGGAGGCTCTTGGAGAGATGGTGCGCCAGGTGGGCGCGGCGGACTTTGACCGGGCAGGCATGATGAAAAAAGGTGTGATCGTCCGTCATCTTCTGCTTCCGAATCACCTGAAAAACGCGAAGGCAGTGGTGGAATATGTATTTGAAACCTATGGGGACCAGGTATATCTGAGCCTGATGAACCAATATACGCCCTTATCCGGCATGGAAAAGTGGCCCGAGCTGAACCGCAGGGTGACCAGGCGGGAGTATGAGCGGCTTCTTGATTATACCCTTTCCCTGGGCGTGGAAAACGCCTTTATCCAGGAGGGGGAGACGGCGAAGGAAAGCTTTATACCGGCCTTTGACTGCGAGGGCGTGCTGCCGGAACCGAAAAAACAGGGGCAGATATAAGGTTTTTTTAAGAAAAGTTTATAGAATGTTCATTGATTCCTGAAAAAGAAAATGCTATTCTTCTGTTTAAGAAAACGCTGAAATGGCAGGAGATAAGGATGAAAGAAGTCAAGAATAACAAAAAACCGTTTATATTTTATTATACCATCGTGATTGTCGTCATGATACTGCTGAACATGTTCGTCTTTCCGAGAGTGCTGGCCCCGGCGGTGAAGGAGGTAGGCTATGACACCTTCCTGACCATGCTGGACAAGGAGGAGAT
>CAKRTY010000253.1 GCA_934402125.1 uncultured Anaerosacchariphilus sp.
GTGCGGATAGCGGAAACAAGGCGTCTGTTTCTGAGGGAAATGACGCTTGCTGACCTGCCCGCGCTCAATGCCCTGTGCCGGGAAAACGGGTATGATGAAATGGGAGAGGAAGAAGCGAAGGCCTATATCCGGTATATGTATGGGCTTTATCAGTGCGGGATGTGGGTGGTACTGGAGAAGGAGAGCGGCAGAATCATCGGCCGCGCTGGTTTTGGAATCGCCGATTATCTCCCGGAGGCGGAGCTGGATCTGGGATACTTGATTGACATGCCTTATCGAAGACAGGGCTACGGGGAGGAAGCCTGCCGGGCAGCGCTGGATTACGGAAGGGACTGGCTGGAGCTGCAAAGGATCAGCGCCTATGTGGAGAAAGAAAATCAGGCGTCGGTTCATTTACTGGAAAAGCTGGGCTTTCAGAGGCAGCGGGAATTTCTTTACCGGGTCTCCGGCCGGAAAAAACAGATGTACCGGTATGAGAAAAGGCTGGAGTAACCGGCGGAAAATTCCACTTCCTAAATGCGTTGGCAGGAAGAAAAAAATATGATAAAATGACCGTAACTTTGAAAAATGATGTATCAGGAAGGAAACGAACATCTTGTATAATTTATATGAAAAGATAAAAAACGGGGAAGAGCTGCGGGAGAGTCTGTCTGTCATGCGCGGAGTCCTGCGGGATAAAAAAGAAGGACCGGCCGCGGGGCTGTGGCTGGACGAAAGATTTGAGGAGGAGCCGGAGGTACTGCTTTCTCTTTTAAAATCAGAGGACGCGAAAATCCGGAAAAACGCGGCGCTGGTGCTGGGCCTTTTGGGACGGGATGAGTGCCGGGACGCGCTGCTTGCAGCCTATGAGAAGGAAGAACAGCGGTTTGTGAAAAGCGCCTATCTGCTGGCGCTGACGGGCTGCGACTGCGAAGAACGGCTGGATTTCTTCAAGGAGCGCAGAAGAATTCTTCTGGGAGAAAAGCGGACGGCGGAAAATGACAAGCACCTCCGGGAAGAGCTGGAGGCGCTGAACGGCCTGATTTCTGAGTATGAGACAGCAAAGCGGCGGCGTTTCGTGGGAATGGAGGAGCCGGTGGATGTAATTCTGACCACCTGGAAAGATTACCGGGATCTGACGGCGCAGCAGATTACCAGAGGCCAGGTCAGCATGATGGGCTCAGGGATGCGGGTCCGGGAAGGGGAGCTTTCGGAACTTCTGTCTATCCGTACCTGGAGAGAACTGTTATTCTGTCTGGATGTGGAAGAAATTTCCAGAGAAAACGGAGCGAAAGAGCTGGCGGCCTCCAATCTGCGGGAGCTTTTGAAGCGTCATTACGAGGGAGGCGCGCCCTGGCGGTTCAGGATCGAGTGTCGCGGAAAGATGAACCTGGAGGAGCGCAGCCGTTTCACGAAGAAGCTGGCGGACGGGCTTATGATGGAAACGGGAGGCACTTTGTTAAATGATACCTCCGATTACGAGGTGGAGCTTCGCCTGATTGAGAAAAAATCCGGCGGCTTTCTGCCTTTGCTTAAGTTTTCCGGACTGCCCGATCGGAGATTCGCCTACCGGAAGCACAGTGTGGCGGCTTCCATGCAGCCTGCCCTAGCAGCCATGCTGGTGGAGCTGGCGAGGCCGTACCTCAAGGAAAATGCCCGGGTACTGGATCCCTTCTGCGGCGTGGGAACCCTGCTTCTGGAGCGGAATTATGCGGTACACGCGGATACCCTTTACGGCGTCGATCTCTTTGGACCGGCCATAAAGGGCGCCCGGGAAAACGCGGCGATAGCGGGAATGCCGGCTCATTTTATCAACAAGGATATCCGGGACTTCCGGCACGAATATAAATTCGACGAGATAATCACCGATATGCCCGGCGAGGGCAAAAACCGCACAGCTCACGATGTGGAATATCTGTACCGGGTTCTCTGTGAGCGGGCGGAGGAGCTGTTAAATCCGGGCTCCATGCTGTTCCTGTACGCCCACGACCGGGGCTATGCGAAGCGCTATATACGGGAGACGAGAGGTCTGAAGCTTCAGAAGGAATGGCGGATCAGTGAAAAAGAAGATACCTGGTTTCTGGCGGTTCGGTACGAAGGGTAATTGGGAAAATGTGGAAGAATGAAAAACGAAAATCCGGGAGAACCGGGAACCGGGAACGCATAGCTTTGTGGCTGCTGGCGATGTGCCTGCTGTGCGGGCTTTTGGTGGGCTGCGGACAGAGCCGGGTCGAAGCGGCAGAAGCTTCTGTAGCCCGGACAGAGCCGGAAAGCACTGAGGCAGAATCGAAGGCTTCTCTGGAAATAGGGCTGATTCTGACCAGCCGGGACGATCCGGAGAATGAGAGCGTGGAGGCAGTCTTTCAGGAGCTGGCAGACCGTCTGGGTGCAGAGCTTCGGGTAAAGACGCCGGACGTATCGGCGGCAGAGGCTGACGAGGCAAGGAAGCTGGCTTACCATACCTTTGTGCTGTGCGATGTGGATCCGATAGAGTACCAGATGTTGGCCGTGAATGAGCTGGTGGCAGAAAATGTGGACGTAATTGCGATTCATGCCAATCACGAGGAAGCGCTGGAGAGCGTTCTCTCAGCCGCACGCAGTATCGGCGTCCGTGTGATAGCGTTTGAACAGCCGGTTACGGATGCAAGCTGCGATGAGTATGCAAAGACCGCGGAACAGGCGGCGCTTGAGATAGAATAAGGGAACGAAAAACCGGGAGAGCCGGCGAAGCTTTTTTCGAGGTGTTCGGACGCTCCCCGGACAGGAATCTGCTGATGTCGGACGTAAGGTCCGCCCTCATCAGACACCGGTCCGGGAAGAGCCGGACACCGTAGTGAAAGAAAGCTTCGTCGGCCCTCTCGGTTTTTCTGTGTACGGCTGTGAGAATAATGTTGTTTTGAAAGCGACATTATTCCGAACTTTTGTTGACATTGTTCTTTTACCCGAGGTATAATGTGCTTATGATTTTATGCGTGGAGGTATCCCTTATGGCTGAAATGATCTCGGTAAGAGAGGCAGCAGTGCGCTGGAATATAACGGAGCGGAGAGTTGCGACGCTCTGCA
>CAKRTY010000254.1 GCA_934402125.1 uncultured Anaerosacchariphilus sp.
GATACTGACAGAGTATGACGAACAGGAAGAACGGGAATATCAGAGAGCAGAAGGCCGTGCAGAAGGCCGCGCAGAAGGCCGGGAGTTAGGCTTGGCAGAGGGCCGGGCGGAAGGCCTGGAGTTAGGCCTGGCGGAAGGGATAGAAAGAGGCGTGAATCTGAACAGACTGGCTCAGATTCAGAAAAAATGCGCCAAAGGAAAGTCTCTGGATCAGATGGCGGAGGAGCTGGAAGAAGAAAAGGAAAAGCTTCGGCCTTTGTACGAATTGGCAGTGAAATATCCGGACAGGACAGCGGAAGAATTATTGGAACTGCTGGAAAAGTAGGATGCCATATCGAAAGAAAATGTCCAAAGAAAACATACAAAAGAGAAAGTGAGACAAAGGAGGACATCACATGAACGGATTTCAGTATTACACACCCACAAAGGTGGTATTCGGAAAGGATACAGAACATCAGGCCGGAGCGTTGGTACGGGAGTTTGGCGGAACGAAGGTGCTGGTGCATTACGGAAAGGGAAGCGTGAAACGGAGCGGTCTTCTGGATCGGGTGTTTCAGTCTCTGGACGAGGCAGGAATTCCCTGGGTAGAGCTGGGCGGCGCGGTGCCGAATCCCCATCTGTCCCTGGTTCATGAGGGGATCGAGCTTTGTAAAAAAGAAGGAGTAGACTTCATTCTGGCAGTAGGAGGCGGAAGCGCCATTGATTCTGCCAAGGCCATCGGGTATGGTGTCAAATACGATGGCGAGGTCTGGGATTTTTATGAAAAAATCGCAGTGGTGAAGGACTCCGTCCCGGTAGGCGTGGTGCTGACTCTGGCAGCCACCGGAAGTGAAATGAGCAATTCCTCTGTCATTACCAATGAGGAGGGCTGGCTGAAGCGGGGTTACAGCAGTGATCTGGGCAGGCCCAAATTCGCGATTATGAACCCGGAGCTGACCTATACCCTGCCGGAATATCAGACCATGAGCGGCTGTGTGGATATTATGATGCACACCATGGAGCGGTACTTCTCCCACGAGATGAATACGGAGCTGACAGACAGTCTGGCTGAGGGACTTATAAAAACAGTGATGCACCAGGCAAAGATTCTGCTGAAAAATCCGCAGGATTATGACGCCCGTTCTGAGGTTTTCTGGGCGGGAAGTCTGTCCCACAACGGACTGACCGGCTGCGGCAGAGCAGGTGACTGGGCCTGCCATCAGCTGGAGCACGAGCTGGGCGGTATGTTTGATGTGACCCATGGCGCGGGGCTGGCGGCAGTCTGGGGAAGCTGGGCACGCTACGTATATCTCAATGATGTTCCGCGCTTTGCCAAGTTCGCGGTGAATGTAATGGGTGTTACTTACAACTACGCGGATCCGGAAAAAACCGTCCTGGAAGGCATTGAAGCACTGGAGGATTTCTTCCGATCCATTCATATGCCCACCAGCATCAAGGAGCTTGGCGTGGAACTGACGGAAGGACAGATCCTGGAACTGGCCTACAAGTGCAGTCATATGGATAAGCGGACCATCGGCGGCATTCAGAAGCTGACCAGATCAGATATGGCGGAAATCTACCGGATGGCGAAATAGCCCTATTGGATCTATCATGTAAAAAATAACGATAAGCAGGTGAAACTTTGGATACACAGGTAAGAAAACTAGATTATGACAGCATTGATCCGGAGATTATGAAAGAGGCGGGTGATATTATCCGGGCCGGCGGTCTGGTGGCATTTCCTACGGAGACGGTATATGGTCTCGGTGGCGATGCGCTGAATCCGGAATCTTCCAAGAAAATATACGCAGCCAAGGGACGCCCCTCGGATAATCCCCTGATTGTACACATAGAAGAACGGGCGGATCTGTATAAAATTGCGGCGAAGGTGCCGGAAAAGGCAGAAAAAATGATGGATGCCTTCTGGCCGGGACCACTGACTCTGATTTTTCCGAAGACAGATCGGGTACCTTCCGAGACTACAGGCGGCCTGGATACAGTAGCAGTACGGATGCCGAGCGACGGGATCGCGGCGGCCTTTATCCGGGCGGCGGGCGGTTTTATTGCAGCTCCCAGCGCCAATGTATCGGGACGGCCCAGTACGACTACGGCAGCTCATGTGATAGAGGATCTGTCCGGCCGGATCGAGATGATTCTGGACGGCGGCCAGGCAGTGATTGGCCTGGAATCAACCATTGTGGACATGAGTGTAGAGCCTCCAGTCATTCTGCGCCCGGGCGCCATCACAAAGGATATGATGGAAGCGGTTATTGGTCCGGTAGAGATTGATAAGGCGATCATTGCCCCGAACTCAGGCGTTAAGCCCAAGGCTCCCGGCATGAAATACCGCCATTACGCGCCCAGAGCTGACCTGACCATCGTGGAAGGCCCCAGCGATAAGGTTGTCGAGACCATGAACCGGATGGCTGCAGAGGCCAAAGCGGAAGGCAAAAAAGTGGGAATCATCGCTACAGATGAAACCGCGTCACGTTATCCTCATGGCCTGGTCATGAGTCTTGGAGCGCGTAGTAACGAAGAAGAGATCGCGCAGCACCTCTTTGAGGTACTTCGTAAATTCGACGACACGGATGTGGAATGTATTTTTTCCGAATCCTTCGAGGACGCGGCCATCGGTGCCGCTATTATGAACCGACTGCTGAAGGCAGCAGGCCACAAAGTAGTACGGGTATAGCCATCCGGTTTGCTTAGAAAACCAGAAACCAGGAGCGGCGGAGGAATTTCTTCTAAGATAGTGTCCGGCTTTTCGCGCACTGGTGTCTGACTGGAGCGGACTTTAAGTCCGAGCCAGACAGACGCCTGTCCGAGAAACGTCCGAACACTTCAGAAGAAAATCCTCCGCCGCTCCTGGTTTTGTCCGTCTGTGAAACGTCCGAACACCTCAGAAGCAAATTCCTCGCCCCTTCTTTTTTTCGTCCGCCCGTGAAACGCAATAAAAAAGGCTTCCAGATAACTCTGAAAGCCTTAAGTATGCAGGAGATGGGACTTGAACCCACACAGCCTTGCGACTACAGGCACCTGAAGCCTGCGCGTCTGCCATTCCG
>CAKRTY010000255.1 GCA_934402125.1 uncultured Anaerosacchariphilus sp.
CCTCTACAGTCTGGCCGGAAGCCTGCTCTGCCTGGCCGGAATGCTGTTTCTGTGCCACCTGGTAAGCGGCCGCGCCATCTGGCTGGCCAGCGTTCTGGGCGCCGTCCTTCATAACGTGGGACAGATGCTGGTGGCCGTGCTTATCGCCGGGAAGGGAATGCTGTTTTACCTGCCCTTTCTGATGACAGCCGGCTGTGTGGCGGGAGCCTTTACGGGTCTGTGTGCCCAGCTGGTACTGAAACGATTGGAAAAGATTGTAAAAGTAAAATAGTTCCGGGGAGGTTTGCCATGACACGGATTCTGCTGGTGGAAGACGATGGGGCGATTATTGAAAATTTAAGCGCGGTGCTGAAGGCGGAGGGCTTCTCGGTGCGGGCAGAAAAAGGCCAGAAGGAGGCAATGGAGGCGCTGGAGCGGGAAAGCTTTGACCTGCTGCTTCTGGACGTGTCCCTGGAAAATGGCAACGGATTTTCCGTGTGCTCTGCGGTAAAGGCCGTATCGGACACGCCGGTGATTTTCCTGACGGCCTCCGGAGATGAATTCAGTGTGGTGACGGGACTGGATCTGGGCGCTGAGGATTATATCAGTAAGCCATTCCGTCCAAGAGAGCTGATTTCCCGGATCCGAAGCGTACTGCGTCGCTGCGGCAGAACCCAGGCTCTGGTGGAGCTGGGAGAGCTCCAGGTGGATACGGTGAAGGGACCGGTAACCAGGAGAGGCGCGGACTGCTGCCTTTCCGCGCTGGAATACCGTCTGCTGTTATATTTTCTGAATCATAGGGGAATGGTGTTGACGAGAGGACAGCTGCTGGAGGAAATCTGGGACGCGGCCGGAGAGTTTGTCAATGACAACACCCTGACCGTTTATATCAAACGGCTGCGGGAAAAGATAGAAGCGGATCCCCAGAATCCTGCCATCATACGTACCGTCCGGGGACTGGGCTACCGGCTGGGAGAATAGGAGGAGAAGTCCATGGAGTATCTGCGGGATAAGGAATTGAAAAGAGTTGTCATTTTATCAGCCTGCGTCGCTGCCATATCTGCAGCGGCAGGCTTTTTTCTTATGGAACGGACCGGTATTGCCTGGAGCCTTTTCGTCCCGGTGGGAGGCTGTCTCCTTCTACTTGGGCTCTGGCTTACCTTTACGCTCCGCCGCTACCGGAGACTTCGGCAGCTGGCGGAAGATACGGACCGGATGCTTCACGGAGAACGGAATCTGGAATTTGAACGTTATCAAGAGGGAGAGCTGGCGGTTCTCTCCAATGAGCTGTCAAAGCTTCTGGCAGTCCTGAGCGGCCAGACGGACAGGCTTCAGGCGGAGAAGTGCTATCTGAGCGATTCGCTGGCAGACATCTCCCATCAGCTCCGCACGCCCCTTACCTCCCTGAATCTGGTGCTGGCCCGCCTGGGGCAGGAGACGGACCGCGGAGAGAAAAGAAAGCTTCTCTATGAGGCCGGACAGCTTCAGGAGCGGATTCGCTGGTTGGTGGAGGCGCTGCTGAAGATCTCCCGGATCGACGCGGGAACTGCCGTGTTCCGGCAGGAACAGGTGCAGGCGTCCGCTCTTATGGAGGCGGCTCTGAAGCCCTTTGCCATTCCCATGGAGCTGCGGGAACAGCAGGTGACCTGTAAGATCCAGGAAGGGGCGGCATTTACCGGGGACTTTGCCTGGAGCTGTGAGGCGGTCAGTAATATTGTAAAAAACTGTATGGAGCATGCGGGGCCGGGCGGCAGGCTATGGCTTCTGGCCTCTGAGAACAGTCTCTATACGGAGCTGATTCTGGAGGATAATGGACCGGGGATTGACCCGGAGGATTTACCACATCTTTTTGAGCGCTTTTATAAAGGAAAGGGTTCCTTTGGTTCGGGAATCGGTATCGGGCTGGCTCTGGCCCGTATGATTATCCGGCGGCAGAACGGTTCCATTAAGGCGGAGAACCGCAAGGAGGGAGGCGCCAGATTTATCCTTCGTTTTTATAAGAGCGTCGTATAAATGCCGCAGGCAGGCCAGAGTGACAGATCTGTCACCGGAAAGTCACGGCCCTGTCATGGAAGGACGGTATACTGAACCGTATAAGAGAGGAGGAAAGACGATGGAAGTTTTAAAAGCAGAACATCTGACCAAAGTATACGGTTCCGGTGAAAATGAGGTGCGGGCGCTGGACGACATATCCCTTTATATCCAGCGGGGAGAATTTGTGGCGATTATCGGCCCATCCGGATCCGGAAAATCTACCCTGCTCCATGTCCTTGGGGGCGTGGACCGGCCTACCTCGGGCAAGGTCTGGCTGGACGGCACGGATATCTACAGCCAGAAGGAGGAGCAGCTTGCCATTTTCCGAAGGAGAGAGGTAGGGCTTATCTACCAGTTTTACAACCTGATTCCGGTACTGGATGTGGTGGAAAATATCACGCTGCCCATAGAAATGGACGGCAGAAAAGCAGGGCAGGAGCGGGTAGGTGAGCTTCTGGCTCTGTTGGGCCTGGAGGATCGGAAGCACTGCCTTCCCAATCAGCTTTCCGGAGGACAGCAGCAGAGGGTTTCCATTGGGAGAGCCCTGATGAACGCTCCGGCTATCATTCTGGCCGATGAGCCCACCGGCAATCTGGATTCCAGGAACAGCCAGGAGGTTATGGAGCTTCTGAAGCTTTCCAATAAAAAGTACGGACAGACTCTGGTTATGATTACCCATGATGAAAATCTGGCTCTGCAGGCCGATCGCGTAATCTCCATCGAAGATGGAAGGATTATCAGAGATGAGGTGATCCGTTGATGAACGTATGGACCAGACTGACCGGGAAGACACTGAAGGCCAACCGGACCCGGACGGCAGTTACGATTGTAGGAATTGTGCTGGCTGCAGCTATGCTGACAGCCGTGACGACCTTTATTTCCAGCCTGCGCCAGTACCTGATTGCCAATATCATTGCAGAGGAGGGAAACTGGCATGGAGAGGCGATTCAGATTCCGGCGGACAAGGTAGAGGAGCTGGAGAGTCTAAGCCAGGTAAAAGCCCAGGTGACCTGGCAGGATCTGGGC
>CAKRTY010000256.1 GCA_934402125.1 uncultured Anaerosacchariphilus sp.
TTCTGGAAGCTGTTTACAGAAGTCGGGACGAACGCGGTGCTGACGCTGGATTTCGGCGAGGGAAGCCTGGAATCCTTTACGGGATATCAGCTTTATCTGACGACCTACGCAAAGCAGGGCAACAAGACCCATGATATCTCCGGCCGTACCAACAGCACGAGACGTGTGCAGTTTACTACGCTGCGTCAGATGCCGAAGTTTGCGTACAGCGATATTATGGTATACTCTTCCGAAGTAGATATCTATGACGTAGAGTTCAACGACCCGGATCAGTCTATCTACAATGGCAAGATCACAGTCAGCGACGGAACCGTATCTACTTCTTATACCATCGACTACAGCGACGTGAAGAAGCCGGACGGCAAGCTGAAGGAGCCCCTCCAGATCCGGGATCTGCGTGTGGGAAGCACCTATACCATCACAGTGACGGCGGATCAGATCCGGCGTTCCGGCACGACCTCCTACCGTTATAACCATCTGACCCTGTTCAGTTGGACCTTTACGGCGGGCGATGGTATCAGCGGTCATCTGAATCTGGATCGACTGGCATTCTCACTGACCGGACGGGGTGATAGTAAGAAGAGCTATCTGCTGGAGGATTTTGACGTCTTTAACGGCAAGGAATATAAAGGCCAGATCATAAACGCAAACGGAACACTTTCCGACAACGGAAGCTGGAGAACGACCGATTTTCTGAAGATAGAGGGAGGCAAGGTCTACTATTTCGACCATGTCCGGGAGAATGACGCCTATGAGGCTTATGTGGCCTTCTACGATGAGAATAAGACTCCGTTGAAATGCTTCTATAGCAATTCATGCAGAGGCAGGATATTTAACGGAAGCTATATCCAGGCGCCGGAGAACGCAAAGTATATCCGATACAGCGCAGTCAACGACTATAAGGGCGAGTATAACTTCTACGTAGGCGGCTGCTACGCGATGGAGAAGGAAGCGGGAGCCGAGATTGTAGAAAAAGCCCTGAAGGACGGTGTGGAATATAAGCAGAATGTGACTCTGAGCATCAGTGCAGACGGGTCGGCAGACATCCGGGCGAAAGCCGGAAAGGACGCCCTGATTCTGACGGTACGCCAGGATAGCAGTAACCAGGCTACCTATACCTTCTATTCTGATACAGAAGGAAGCCAGGAAATTAAGACAGTAACAGTATATCCCGGCTGCGCGGCGGATATTCCGGCCGGTGCGAAGGCGGTTAAGCTTAGCGGAGCCGGAGCGAACGCGGACAGGTCGCCGGCCCTCTATGTGGTAGATAAGGAGCAGAAGGACTGGCTGAACAGCGCCGATCGGAGCAAGATGAATTCGGTAGTTAGCGCGGAAGTAAAGGACAGCCGGAGAAACCTGGTGGGAGATAACGCCAAGTATACCATTCACATGTACAAGGATGACCAGGAGATCAAGGGGGGAGATCTGCCCTTTGATTCCCAAAAGCTGACCATCGGATATGCGGATAAGAATGCAGCCGGAGCAGGCTCTACGCAGTTTACCTTCGAGAGCACTCCGGGATCCAGCTATAAATTTGTGCTGACGGTGACCTACCGGGGCAGAGAGCTGACACTGGATACCCTGACCTTTAAGGCCGACCGGCCCAAATACGTCATTGCCAGCGAGGACGATCTGTATAAGCTGGTCCGCTACAAGGAAGCGGATTTCGTGGTGACAGCAGATCTGGATATTACGGAGAACACCTATATTGTAAGAAGTGATACCTACCCGTTCAACGGAACCATTGATTTCCAGAACCATCAGGTATCTGTCAGAGATACGGCGTCGGATACCCGTCTGTTCCGAACGCTGGGCAGTGCCGCGGTACTGGAAAATCTGGAGTTTAATCCGACGATTGATACGACGAAGGAGCGCCGGAGACTAACCAGTGTGACGCCGCTGGCTTACGACAACTACGGAACGGTGCGGAATGTCATCGTGAATCTGGACCTGGGAAGCGGATATTATCAGAAAAATTCCTGTTCTGGTCTGTTTATGAATAACTGGGGAACCATTGAGAATTTTGCCCTGTATTATTCGGGCGGTTCCAATAACTACGTGGGCAACTACTTCGGCGGTCTGACCGTATACAATTACGGAACGATCCAGAATGGTATGGCGTACAGCTCCCGCTGGCTGCAGTCAATTACCGGAGACTATATGGGTAATACAGAGACGGCAAGCACCAGTAATGTGGGAGGAATCGCGGCGTACAACAGGAGCGGCGGTACCCTGAAGAATATCTATAGCCTGATGACAGTGGGCGTGGAACGTGATAGCCGCGTGGGATCCAATCCAAGCTTTGGCGGTAAAATGACCTCGAACGGCGTCCTGGTAGGCAATATGGATGGCGGCGTGGTCACCAACTGCTTTACCATGGGAGATCTGCAGGAGCTGTATTGGGAAAACAGCGACAGCGCCGGCTGGGGCCGTTATTACAACCTGTATACAAACTATACGCCGGTGGGATACGGCGTAGGCGAGAACTCGCTGAAGAACCGGTTCCGGAACTGCTTCTACTTTACTACAGCGGCTTCTCCTTATAAAGTGCAGTCTGCGGGAGCCTTGGAAGAGGGCGGAAGTCTGGCTCGGATGATGGATAAGACCTTCTATAACAGTACGGTCAATGCGGATAACGCCTTTGTCATGAGCGATGTGGACATGGGCTTCTATCCCCGTGTACAGATGAATGAGACGCTGCTGAACCGGCAGGAGAAGATCCTGTATCAGAAGGTAACAGAATCCGGGGAAGTCAGCTATGTGGGAGCGACCGTGACGAATCAGCAGGAGGATTACGCGGACGTAACCCTGATGTTTAATAACGTCAGAGGCTGGACCATCAAAAACCTGCAGATAGACGGTCTGTTTGTAACGGATCAGTCCAAAGATAAGGCTACATCAGATACGATCACGCAGTCCTCTTATGAGCAGGAGGCCCAGGGAAGCTTCTGGTACGTGAAGGTGCGTGTATGGCCCAATGAGCGCTATCGGGATGATTATAAGCTGTTGTCTCTGAATACAGC
>CAKRTY010000257.1 GCA_934402125.1 uncultured Anaerosacchariphilus sp.
GGCTTCCCTGTCCGGTAAAAGCCTGCCTGTTTTTTTTATCTGTCCTCTATTTCATGAATTTCATAATCCGGAGCGCAAACGCAAGCTCCAGGATGCTGTTGGGATCGGACAAATCATAGCCTGTCTGATTTTCAATCTTCTTAATCCGGTACATCAGCGTATTCCGATGTAAATGCAGCGCGTTTGCCGTCACATTCCTGGCTCCCAGATTGTTAACCAGAGCCTCCAGCGTCTCCAGAAGCTCTCTCTCATTCTCCTGATCGTATTCAATAAACGCGTTCAGCTTTTCTTCCACAAATTCCCGGCACATATCCTGCTTGCTGATTTTTTTCAAAATTTTCCAGAAACCGGCGTCTTCGATACAGAGCACCCTGGACTCCAGGTTCTGACATACGGCGATTTCCACCGCGTCCCTTGCGTCCTGATAGGCCTGTCCGAATCTTTTATAACTATCCTCCGCCCTCGACACGCCTATGGTCGCCCTGTATCCTGTCTTTTCACAGATCTCCCTCTGTATGGCTTCAAAATAATCAGCCCCGATCTCCTTATCCCCGGTCCGCTTCAGAATACATTGAAAGGTGCCGTTGTTGGACAGGACGACCACCTGCTCTCCGGCAAAGGCCTCCCTTATCAGATTTTCTATCTTTTCAATCCGCTCCTGGGCTTCCTCCTCCCGAAGCTCATGCAGCTTCTGCTTAATCCGGTCAACCTCGATATAAATAATCTGATAAGGCGGCACGGGCCACCTCTGTTCCTTGATCCTGTAATTTTCTTCCTCGTCGTGGGCGATATTGCCGGTCAGAAGATCCACAAATAACCGCTGATCCATTTCCCGCTGATTATATCGTTTAATCCTGGACTGCATGGAATCCATCAGATTATTCTGCGACTTGATAAGCGCCTCCATTACAAGATAATTCATCTCGATAAAAGGAAGATCCTCCGGCCACAGAATCAGCGGAAACTGCAATTCGTCAGCCACCTTTATGGCGTCATCCAGGAAACAGCCGATGTATTTATATTTCGTAGCCAGGGCTGCCGCCTTGGCGTCGTACAAATCCCGGATTAACTGGACGATTTCTTCTTTTCTGTTGCTATAGGTATATCCGGTCGTAATATAGAAGACATTCGGCCGCATCCACACTTTGATATCCGGTATTTCCATACAGTCAACAAAACGCACTACCCGGTCAAGCCCGCCCTTTCCGGCTGCCAGCGTGCACCCCTTCGCCTCAGCCAGCTCCAGTATTTCCCTTACTTTTAAGGACACTTTCTACCTTCCCCCTCCAGACGTCATTTCATATCATATTATAACACAAATTTTACATTTTGGGTATGGTTTCCCTTCTTTTTACCAGTTCAGACAGACCGTCCGCCCATCCCTTTCCAGCATTCCCTCGCTCTCCAGGCTCTTTATTTCTCTCGTCATGGCGCTTCGATCCACGCTGAGATACTGGGACAGCTCCGTATAGGACATGGGAATCCGGATCTTCCGGCTGTGCTGCTCCTCAGAAAGGCTTTCAAGATATGCCAGAAGCTTCTTCCTGGTTGTGCTTCTTGACAGGACAAAAATCCGCTGCACCTGCTGCCTGGACTGCAGGGCAATCATCTGAAGAAGATTGCTGACCATCTGGCTGTGATGCCAACAGGCATTCTCACACCTTTTGATCACATGCTCATACTGAATGAACATCACTTTCGTTTCTTCCTCTGCCCTCACATAATAATTCTGCGAATCCGCCGGGAGCAGAAAGGGTTCTCCGAAAACCGCGTCCTTTTTCAGCTCGTCGATCAGATACTGATTTCCTTCTTCATCACAATAATATAAAACCGCCCGTCCGTACAGAATCACCCCAATCTGATTCATGGAGCTTGCGTATTCCAGAATGGTCTCGTTATTCTGAAAACACATTTCCCTCGCCTGAAAGCAGACGCGCATTCTTTCCTGCTCTTCGGGAAGAATATCCGTAAAAAGTGTAATCTGTGCCATATCATTTCTCCTTTTTTCTATTATATCGCGTTATTTGTGACTTTTGCAACAGAATTATTTTCCATTGTATGTTATTATTTTAACAAGTTAAGAACACCGCTTCACCATCAAGTAAAAACCGGAGGTATCAGCTATGAAAATCACAGACACCATCAAATATGTAGGCGTAAACGATCACCAGGTCGACCTTTTCGAAGGCCAGTACCGTGTTCCCAACGGAATGTCCTATAATTCCTATGTGATCCTTGATGAAAAAATCGCCGTCATGGACACCGTTGACGCAGGCTTCACCCATCAGTGGCTGGACAATATCCAGCAGGTTCTGGGGGATCGGAAGCCGGATTATCTGATTGTCCAGCATATGGAGCCGGATCATGCCGCAAATATTGCCAACTTCCTAAAGGTTTATCCGGATACTACCGTAGTTGCCACCGCAAAAGCTTTCCAGATGATCACCAACTTCTTCGAACTTGACCTGGAGGGTCAGAAGATCGAAATGGGCAACGGCGGCACTCTCTCACTGGGATATCATCAGCTTACCTTCGTATTCGCGCCCATGGTACACTGGCCGGAGGTTATGGTCACCTATGACAGCACGGAAAAGGTTCTTTTCTCCGCTGACGGCTTCGGCAAATTTGGCGCTCTGGACGCAGAAGAGCCCTGGGACGACGAAGCAAGAAGATATTTTATCGGCATTGTAGGAAAATACGGCGCTCAGGTCCAGAAGCTTCTGAAGGTGGCAGCCACCCTCGATATTGAGAAAATCTGTCCGCTTCACGGCCCGGTGCTGACCGAGGATCTGGGACATTACATCAGCCTCTACGATACCTGGTCTTCCTACAAGCCGGAGGACGACGGCATTGTGATCGCCTATACGTCCGTATACGGACACACCAAGGCTGCGGTTTCTCTTCTTGCCGATGAACTGAAGTCCAAGGGCTGTCCGAAGGTTGTGGTCTATGATCTCGCCCGGGACGATATGTCCCAGGCCCTCAGTGACGCGTTCCGTTACTCCAAGCTGATCCTGGCA